>JAUXEH010000352.1 GCA_030620655.1 Candidatus Aminicenantota bacterium
GGGCTTCTACCAGTTCTACTGGGACAACACCGAGATCGAGCCGATGGGCACCTATTTCTCCACGGCCGACCACGCGAGCCCCGGGGCACACAAGGTGATGCTCGGGTTCGGGCTGGCGCCGCCCTACGGCCCGAGCGACAACCCCGATCAGACCGTCGGGAGCCGGCCCCCGTTCGGCAGCCAAATCTATAGGATGGAAGACAACAACGCGAAACACATGGGTCAGGGGGGTCTCGCTCTCCGGTACTTTGCAGACTGGTTGAACAGCAGCGAGATCGCTCTCTACTGGGAGCACATCCACAGCCGCAGACCGCTGTTGAGCGGTGTTACGGGCGATGCCCCGCCTGAAGACGCGCTCGACCTGATCCTGTGGGGACTGATCAACGGGGACTACGCGAGCACCGGTGGTTACTTCCGGGAGTTCCCGGAGGACATCGACCTCGTGGGAGTGAGCATGAACACGATGATTCCGTACGGGGTCGCCCTGCAGGGGGAGGTGGCCGGCCGGCTGGGCCAGCCGATCCAGGTCGATGACGTGGAGCTGCTCTTCGGGGCCTATGCACCCCTCGACCCAACGCTGGGCCTTCTGCAAGGCCTGCCCGAAGGCACCGAAATCTTCAGTCGAAGCCAGCTCATCCAGGACCAGGGCCCGGTAGGATTCAACGAGTATCTTCGAGGGTGGAAGCGGAAAGACATGCTCCAGGCCCAGGCAACGCTTACAAAGGTGTGGGGGCCCACCCTCATCATGGACCAGATCGTCTTCCTCTTCGAGATTGGCGGCACTTGGTTCTTCGACATGGAAGACAAGTCGAAGCTCCGGTACGAGGCGCCCGGTACGTTCACGAGCCAGAATACTTTCTACACCCATGCGGGGATCCAGCCTTACACCACAGACAGCGGGTTTGCCGACTCTTTCTCCTGGGGCTACCGCCTCGTGACCCGCCTGGATTTCTTCAACGCCATCGGCGCGGTCACCGTCATGCCCCTGTTTGTCTGGTTCCACGACGTGGAGGGCACCACGCCCTCGCCGATCAGCAACTTTGTCGCCGGACGGAAGCAAATGGCTCTTGCCCTGCAGTTCGAGTACCTGAATTTTAACAAGGGGGCCATATCGTATCAAATGCTCATGGGTGCGGGACAGCACAACCAGATCCACGACCGCGACTTCCTGTCCATAAGTACGAGTGTAGCCTTCTAGAGGACAGAGCAAACCGGGCAACACAACGAGAGGAGATAGAAACATGAACAAGGCCATAACCTGGATTACTGCATGTACGTTCATCCTGGCGCTGCTTCTCGCAGCCGGCACCGTCGAGGCCAAGGTCTCGGCAGAGGAAGCGAAGAAGCTCACCGACGGTACGCTCACTGCCTTCGGGGCGGACCCGAAGGGCAACGAGGACGGGACGATCCCTGCCTGGGAAGGAGGCATCACGGAGTGGCCCGAAGGCTACAAAGACGGCATGCGGCAGATCGACCCCTTTCCGGGGGACAAGGTCCTGTTCACGATCACCGCGGCGAATGTGGCAGAGTACGCGGACAAATTGTCTCCGGGCCAGGTCGCCGTGTTCCAGCGCTACCCGAACACCTGGAAGATGAATGTCTATCAGTCCCGGCGAACCGCCTCCTACCCGCAACGACTGTACGACTTTGCCGTCAAGAACGCCACCACGGCCGTGTTGGCGGAAGGCGGGAACGGCGTGCTCCACGCTGCCGAGTCGG
This sequence comes from Candidatus Aminicenantota bacterium, assembly GCA_030620655.1. Classification (GTDB taxonomy): domain Bacteria; phylum Acidobacteriota; class Aminicenantia; order Aminicenantales; family Aminicenantaceae; genus JAUXEH01. The sequence goes on from JAUXEH010000352.1 coordinate 1,720, forward strand.
TCCCCTTCCCTATTCCGAAGGCGGGGCTGGAGGCCTTTTGGAATCACCTGATGCGCTTCCGGAACGACACGGTCCTCCGTGAATACGCCTCGGTGGCCCCCACGCCGGGTGGCCAGTACACAGTGATTATGGTAAGGGAGCAGATCATGTTCCCCTATTCGGTGCCGGGCTCAAGCGTGGACACCATCAACAACCGTCTGATCCTCTTCCTGCAGGAGGTGCTCTCCCCGGCCCGCCTGGCCGGCCAGATTATCCTCCTCCACGAGACCCTGGACCAAATCAAGGAACCCCGTAAGGCGTGGACCTACAACCCGGGCCAGCGGCGGGTCCGGCTGGCGCCCAACATTGCCTACGACAACCCGGGGACGGCATCCGACGGCCAGCGGACATCTGACCAGCTCGACATGTTCAACGGCGCGCCGGACCGCTACGACTGGAAGCTCATCGGCAAGAAGGAGAATTACATCGCGTACAATTCCTACAAGCTCCATGACGACAGGGTGAAGATCAGCGAAATCATCCAGAAGGGACACGTCAACCCGGACCTCTTGCGCTACGAACTCCACCGGGTGTGGATCGTGGAGGCCAACCTAAAGAAGGGGACGAGGCACATCTACCGCAAGAGGGTCTTCTATCTCGACGAGGACAGCTGGTCGATCAGCCAGGCGGACAATTACGATACCAGGCTCGAGATCTGGCGCCCCCAGGAGACACACTTGATCAACTACTACGACATGCCGTTGGTCGCCACCACCATGGAGGTCGTCTACGACGTTCAGAACGGGCGTTACGTTGCGCTCGGCATGACCAACCAGGGGAAGAGGTGGAGCTTCAACGAGGAGTACGATGTAGAGATGTTCACGCCGGCACATGTCCGCAGGATGGGACGCCGTTAAGCAGACACAGCGGTATCGGCCAGGAGGCTGTCCGAGTCGGTCAGCCTCCCAGGTGGAGGGGTTCTTTATGAAACCACCCGGAGGAATTTCGTTTGACCGCCCGGTCTTGCACTGGGCGGTCCCGGCAGCCGCCTTGATGATTGCTGCCATTCTTGTTGTCTCCACCCCGCTCCCCGTGTCGCGGGCGGAGACAACACCGGACGACATCGAATGGGCCGAGATAGCTCGTCTCGCGCCCGAGTCTCTGCTTCTGGGCGCTGCAGAGGCTGACGGCAGGATCTTTGTGGTCGGAGACCGCGGACACATTCTCGTCTCCGAGGACGGCGGGGCCACATGGGTGCAGCCCCGCGTGCCCGCGCGGAGCATGCTCAACGCCGTTACCGCCCTCGACGGGAAGCGGGCCTGGGCGGTGGGCCACGACGCGGTGATCCTCCACACGAGCGACGGGGGAAAGACGTGGGAGCGTCAACACTGGGCTCCGGATGATGCATGCCCGCTCTTCGACGTGTGGTTCGAAAACGCGAACCATGGCTTCGCAGTCGGGGCCTATGCCTATGTCCTCGAGAC
>JAUXEH010000014.1 GCA_030620655.1 Candidatus Aminicenantota bacterium
CCGACCTTCCGGCCGTACATCTCCCTGCCGAGGAAATAGAATAGGAGGATGGAGAGACCGGCTAGGATCGGGTTTATCAGCCAGGGGGCCTTGATAAGCAGCCCGATCAGCATCAGGATCGGAAATCCCGGGGGGTATTGGGCATACCAGCGGCCGTTGTTGACGATATGAGGAAAGTCAAAGGAGCCTGCGGGGCTGGGCGAAGGCGCATAGAGACGGCCGGAGAGGAAGATCTTTGCCTGGAAGTTGTAGGCGATTTCGTCATGGATACGGGGGGTGTGATCCAGGATAAAATAGGAAAATGAGGAGCAGAAAAGAAACACGAACAGGGCGCACAGGAAAACGATTGGTGGGATCTTTTCTGTATTGCGCATCCGGTTACCTTTTGGCGCTTCCATAATCTTAAAATAGGCCCTGCAAAGCAATCGCCTCAGATGATGAATCGGGAGGTGAGAATTTCCCGGCCTTCTCCCCTTGGGAGGTGAGGCCGGTTGAGGGTCAGGGCATGTCGATGATCTTGTGCAGCTGCATGGAAAGCCGGACATTGGTTTTCCCCGACGCCAGGACCTTCCGGAGCAGGACCTGACCCTTTTGGATAGACCAGTCCTGGTTGGACTCCGGCTGCAGGATCAGGGGTGTCTCCGCCGGGAAACGGCGTGCCAGGCGAAGGCAGGTGTCCGCCGTCAGGTCGCTCGACACCACCAGTTTGAGCTCCCTGGCGACCTCGGTCAGCCCTGGGAGGAGGTCATAATCCGGTGGCTTCGGGGAAACCGTGTACCAGTCCACCGGAAAAACCGGGGGCCGGGTGGCATTGGTTTCGACCTGGATCTTCAGGAGGGCCTGGGTGAGAGCCTGGAGCAGTCCCCCGATGTCCTGCAGCAGGGGCTCACCGCCTGTCAGGCAGACCCATTCGCTGGGGAAATCCCGGCGCAGGCAAAGAACGCGGTCGACGATCTGCTCCACTGTCTGATCTTCGCCCTGGTCCCAGGCATGACGGGTGTCGCAGAACGCACACCTCAGGTTGCAGCCTGTGAGCCGGATAAAGAGCGTGGGCTCGCCCTGCCTCAGGCCTTCCCCCTGAAGCGAGGCGAAGATCTCATGAATCTTCAGAATAGGTGGCCGCCGCATCTTCCGATTCCCAAACCGTGACACTCTGGACGGGGAACGCCTGTTTGAGTTCGTCATACAGCCATCGCGCGAGGTTTTCCGCCGTGGGGTTGAAATCGCAGACCTCGTTGAGCAGGGTGTGATCCGGGAGGAGGTCGGCCATGGCTTGCTTGATCTCCGTAAAGTCGATCCCGATCCCGGTCTCGTCCAGCTCGGTGACTTTGACCCGGACCTCAACGTGAAACGTGTGGCCGTGGATCTTCTCGCACTTGCCCTGGTATCCCTTGAGATAATGGGCTGCATGGAACCTGTCCCGGACCATTAGGATCCAACTCATAACCGGCCCTCCTTTTTCAGTCTCGTGATCAGATGGTCCTCTTCCCCCGCCTCCTGCCAGGCCTTGTGCCGCAGGAGGCAGGCGGAGCATTTAAGGCAGGGGACCTCCCCGCCGGCGTAGCAGGAGATGGAATAGGAGTAGTCCACACCCAGGGACAGGCCCACTTCGATGATCTCGGTCTTGGTCATGTCGACGAACGGGGCGTGGAGTGTGAACCGGCCCTGTTCGAAAGCCGCCCGGGTGCCGGCGTTGACCGCCTCCTCCATGGCCGTGATGAACGACCGGCGCGTGTCCGGGTAGTTGGGGGAATCGATGACGTTGAATCCGCAAACGAGGTCGCGCGCCTCGATCACCTCCCCCCAGGCCGCCGCCAGCGCCAGGAAGATACCGTTCCGGAACGGCACGTAGGTGGGCGGGAGGCCTTCGTCGATCTCCTCGATGCGCGTGAATTCCGGGAGCCGGATGTTCGCATCCGTGAGTGCCGAGCCTCCGATCTGGGTGAGATCCACGCTCAGGATCTTCTGAGACAGCCCGAAACTGCGCGCGAGCTCGGCGGCGGACCGGATCTCGACCCGGTGCCGCTGCCCGTAATCGAAAGTCAAGAGTGATACCTGATCGAACCTGTCCCGAGCCCAGTACAGGCAGGTGGTGGAATCGATCCCTCCGGAAAACAGAATCAGCGCCTTTTTCATCGTACGACCGGTACGATGATAGACGAACCCCTGATCTTTTTCAAGAGGAGCACCCGTCGTGTAAGCTGATAAGGAAGCCATTCGGAAGTGAGCGGGCATGGCGGGACAGGGAGCTTTACTTGCCCCGGTCTTTTTGCCATACTGTAGCTTCGAAAATCGATATACTTAAGTAACCTGGATTATTCACGGACCAAGATTGCAGTAGCGGCGAGAACATCGTGGACAAAGAAGAACACGCAGCCGAAAACGCCGGCCGGCCTGACCCCGGGCCTTCCGGAAGCCCCCTGGAAAGCCTCCTGGCAGCGGCGGGGATGAAGGGTAGGGCCCTGACCGTTCGCGACGACCTGTATGATGAGGCATTGCTCCTGGACGCTGTCCGGCTGTACCGCAGGGGTGGCAGGCGGTTCCGCCTGGTCGATTCCGGCCGCTTGGACCGCTTCCAGCTGGAATGGCTGTTGGAGGCGGGTGCAGACCTCTACACCTCCGATGAGTTCCGGACGGACCTGGAGGAACTCGAGTGGCTGCTGAAGGCAGCCGGCAAGGGGCGTTCCATCCTGGCGTATTTCGTCCACGGGCCCTTCCCGGAGGGAGGGGCGGACGAGGAACCAGCCCCGAATCCCCTGTTCCAGCTGGGGAGGGCAGGGGCCTACCTCCATGTGTCCAATCGGGAACAGAAGCGGGGCCCGGACGTGCTTTTAAGCCTGGCCGAAGAGTGTGAGGCCGGCGGGAGCCACTTGGTCGTCTATCACCATGGGCCGTTCGGCCCAGAGATGGTGGAGCTGGCCGGTGTAAATCTCTGGCTCCACCTGGATGAGCGAAGCCTGGCCGAATCGGATGCTCGGGAGCTCTTCCTGGATGTGCTTAAATCCAAAGGGACCCGCACGCGTTTCGTCCTGTTTTCCGAGGGGAAGAGCGAGGCCCTCTGGCTCAAGGAGATCCTCGCCGCTGGAGTGTATGTGCGTTTCCAGCGGAAGCAGTTCGATTACCGCTCTCCCTACAGGCCCCTGGAAATGGCAGCCTCCCGCAAAAAACTGCCGCACACGGCCTATTTCCTGTATCCCACCTTCCTCCTCTAGGGGGAGGTTGGACGGCGGGTCTTCCGCTCGGATTGAATAGGCCGGAGAGACTTTTCCTTTGCAAAAAATGGACCCTGCCGGTATAATAGCGTTTCTTTATTTTGGCGGTCTTTTCAGAGGAATACCATGAGTCAAGAGCAATCCCGGCCCCCGGGTCCGCAGGAGGCTATCCAGCGGGTCAAGCAGGCGGAAACCGAAGCCCGGCGCATCGTCCAGAACGCGCGGGAGCAGGAGTCCGTTCAGATTCTGCAGCAGGCCCGGGAGGAGTCTTCCCGGGTCCGGGAAAAACACCTGAGCCAAGCCAGAGAACGGGCCGCACAGCAGAGGAGTGCGCTCATCGAAGAGGCGGAAGCCGAGGCCAGGAAAATACGCGGGGAAGCCGAGCAGGAAGCCGGGGATCTTCGTAAGGCTGCAGAACCCCTCATCCCCGGGGCGGTGGCCAAGACGGCGGACAAGATCGCCGCCCTACTTCAAGACAGGCCGGTTTAACCCATGTCTGTTGCGCGCGTCAAAAAGATCCAGCTGCTGGCCCACAGCGAGGCGCACATGGAACTGCTGGCGTCTCTCCAGGAGGAGGGTTTCCTCCACATCGAGAAAACGGATGTGGAGGACGGCGGACTGGAAGCGCCTGTGCAGGATGTCACGGAACTGGATCACTGGCTCTATAAACTGTGTCAGGCCATCGCATTTTTGTCGGCCTGGCAGGAAAGAAGCCTGGGAGATAAGCTGTCCGGCAGGAAACCCGAGGTCAACGCCGCGCAGAGGGACAAGACTCTCGATTTCGACTTTCAGCAGGCCCTGGAAGAGGTCGGAAAGCTCGAATCCGATCGCGCTGCCCTCCTGGGGCGGATTCGTTTCCTCGAGAAAGAGCGCGAGGGCCTGGTGCCCCTGGAGTCGCTGAGCCTGCCCGTTCATGCGGTCGTGCCCACCGAAACGACCCTGGTGCGCATCGGTGCGGTCCCTGTTTCCCGCTGGGAGGAGCTGAGAGCCCTGGAGGAATCGGAGCCGCTCTTCGTGGATGTCATAAGCCGTGACAAGCGCCATGTCTCGGTCGTGCTCCTGCTGTGGAGCGGGGATGCCGAGGACCTGGATACGGCCTTGAGGGAACTGGAGTTCAATCCCCAGTATTTTTCCGAAGCGATCCTGGACCTGGCCGGGGAGCAGGACAGGATAACCGATGTGATCGCCGGGGTCTCTGACAAGATAGAGGAAGCTCGCCGCAGCCTGGTTGCTTTGGAAGAGACCGGCCGTCGTCTGACTGGGGAAAAGCTGGATGACCTCATGCGGGTGCACGATGTCCTGCATAACGAGCGGGAAAAAAGACTCTCCGCCGGCTTGCTGGGCAAGACCCGGAGTGTGTTTGTCCTGGAGGGCTGGATCCGGGCCAAGGATACGCCCCGTCTCGAGGCCCGTCTCGAGCCCTATGCCGACTCGGTGGAATGTTACCTGAGGGACCCTGAGCCGGACGAGGAGTATCCCATAGACCTGGACAACCGGAAGCCCTGGCGTCCCTTTGAGCTCATCACTCGGCTCTACGGCCTGCCGCAGGGAGGGACCATGGATCCCACGGTCCCTCTGGCCCCCTTCTTTTTCCTGTTCGTGGGCCTGACGGTGAGCGAGGCCGGGTACGGACTCGTGGTCTCGCTCCTCAGCCTGCTGTTCTTGAAACTGGCCAAGCCCAGGGGCGGCCTGCGGCAGTTCCTCATACTCCTGACCATCCTGGGGGCCGCCAACATCGTCATCGGGACACTGGTGGGTGGGTGGTTCGGCTTCCCCATCCGGAGCCTGCTCCTGCTGGACCCCCTGGCGGATCCGGTCCGGTTCCTGCTCCTGGCCCTGGCCCTGGGTTTCATCCAGGTCTGGTTCGGGACCTTCCTCAACCTGTGTTCCCGGATCAAACACAGGCAGTTCTCTCAGGCCGTGACCCAGGCCGGCTGGCTGCTGCTCCTGCCGGGGCTGGTGCTCTACGGCGTTACCAAACAGGCGCATTGGGGCTGGCTGGCGATCGCCGGCGCGGCGGGCGTCGTGTTCTTTTCCTCTCCCAGCCGCAACCCCATCGCCCGGTTCTTCGGGGGCCTGTACGGCCTGTACGGGATCTCCGGGTATCTCTCGGACATCCTGTCCTATTCCCGGCTCCTGGCCCTGGGCCTGGCCACGAGCGTGATCGCCATGGTGGTCAACACCCTGTGTCAGACCGCGCTGGGGATCCCCTGGGTGGGCTGGCTGGTGGCGGCCCTGACCTTCGTGGGCGGGCATCTCTTCAACCTGGGCATCAGCTTCCTAGGTGGTTTCGTGCACTCCATGCGGCTTCAGTTCGTGGAGTTTTTCAGCAAATTCTTCCAGGCCGGAGGCAAGCCGTTCAAGCCCTTCGTCCTGGAAAGCAAATACATCTATTTCACATGATGAGTAGGAGGAGAATATGGAATTAGGCTTGACTTTAGCAATTCTGGGCGCGGCCGTGGCCGTGGTACTGGGAGGCATCGGGTCGGCCATCGGCGTGGGGCTTGCGGGGCAGGCCTCGAGCGGCGTCATGAGTGAAGACCCGGATAAATTCGGCAGCCTGCTCCTGCTGGTCGCCCTCCCCGGAACCCAGGGCATATACGGGTTTTTGAGTGCGTTCCTGGTCATACTCAAGCTCGGTATGGTGGGAGAGATCGTCTCCCTGACCACCATGCAGGGCTGGCAGATCCTGATCTCCTGTCTTCCGGTGGCTTTCACGGGACTGGTCTCAGGCATCCACCAGGGCAAGGTCTGCGCTTCCGGTGCATACATGGTCGCCAAGCAGCCCAAGGACATCATGAAACCTGTCATCATGGCTGCACTGGTCGAGACCTATGCGGTGCTGGGGCTGTTGATCACCATCCTCCTGCAGAACGGCATCACGCTGTAGGGGCGGGAGGAGATCAGGAACCCATCATGAGTCTGGAAAGCATTCTGGAGAAGATCGGACGGGAGGCCCAGGCGGAGCGTGAGAGGTTCATCCGCGAGAGCCGGGACAGGGCCGAGAAGCTGAGGTCTGAGGCCGAACAGGAGGCCGAGGAGCAGGTCGGACAGCTGCTCCGGGAGTCGGCCCGGGAGGCCGAACTGGAGTCCCACCGCCTGGTCACCCAGGCCCGGCTCCAGAAGAAGCTGCGGCTGCTCACCCTGAAGAAGGAGTTGGTCGAAGAGGTCCTGAACCAGGCCTTCGCCCGCCAGGCTTCCAATGTGCTCTCGCTCAAGAGGCAGATCGTGCTCAAAGAGGGCGTGCGCGAGGAAACCCTGGACCGGGAAACAATCAAAAAGGAACTTCGCCCCCAACTGGAAGGTTTTATCGCCGATCTGTTGAAGATATGAGCAGTCAGAAGCGCCTGGATTACGCCTTTGCCGTGGGACGCGTGCGCGCCCTGGAGGTCCACCTGATCGCCCGGGCCGTTTTCGTGGAGGCCGCCGAAGGAAAGAGCCTGGCGGCCGCCATGAAGGTGCTCATGGATGCGGGGAAATTCCAGGAAGAGAGGGTGGAGTTTCAGGACGCACAAGACCTGGACGGCTACCTGGAAACGGAGCGCTCCGGTGTCCTCACGGATGTGGCGGCCCTGTTCCGGGAGGATGTGTTTATGCGGATCATCCGCGAGCGGCACCGCCCCCGGGATCTGTGGTCTTTAGCCCGGGATCTGGACTATCCCTTTGTACGGGATTATGTGCGGCACCTGCTGGATCTGAGCAACCTCAAGCTGTTCCTGCGCAGCCGTTATCTCGAACGGCCTGTGGAAAAGCTGGAACCGGTCCTCCTGTCCGGGGGATTCGTTGAGGCCCAGAAGTTCTCGCGGTATTATGACCTCCCTTTCACAGAAGTGAGCGAGCTGCTGCATGCGACGCCGTATAGAGAGGTGTGGGACCGGGCCGTCGATACCCTGCTGGAGAAAGACTCCTTTTCTGACCTGGAGCGGGGGATCGAGGATTTCATGATGAAGCGTCTGCGCCGGGCCCGGCAGATCGTTTTCGGGCCGGAACCGGTGTTCGCCTTCGCCCTGGCCCGGCTAAAGGAGTTGGAGCTCGTTCGCCTCATAGGGGTCGGCAAGCTCCTGCAGATCCCGACCGGGGTGCTGCACAGTCGGATAAGTGAGACCTATGCTTGATAAGGTCGCGGTGATCGGGGATGCGGAACTGGTGTTCCCCCTGCGTGCCCTGGGCATACGTGTGTTCAGCCCGGCGGATGTGGAGGGAGCCAGGCAGGCGCTGTTGAGCCTGGAGGACGAGGAGATCGCCCTGTGTTTCCTGCATGAGCGGTATTTCGAGCCCCTGGCCAAGGAGCGCTTGAGGTTGGAGAAAAAATTCTGCCCGGTCGTCGCGGGTTTCTCCGATTACCGGATGGTGACCGATTATCTGGAGAAGATGATCAGCGAGATGGCTGTCAAGGCAACGGGATCCGATGCTTTGGTCAAAGGAAGGGATTGACGATGAAACAAGGTGAGATCATCCGTGTGGCGGGCCCCCTGGTGGTGGCATCGGGATGCCTGGGAGCGAAGATGTATGACATGGTCCGGATCGGGGAGATGGGCCTGATCGGCGAGATAATCGAGCTGAAAGGCGAAAACGCCTTTATCCAGGTCTACGAGGACACGATCGGCATCGGCCCCGGGGAGCCGGTCTATCTAACGGACATGCCGTTGAGCGTGGAACTGGGACCCGGGCTGATCAGCTCCATCTTCGACGGCATACAGCGTCCCCTGGATGTGATCCGCGAGCGGGAGGGAGATTTCGTCACACGAGGCATCGATGTCCCCCCACTCGACCGGCAGAAGGCGTGGACATTCACCCCCCTGGTCGAGGAAGGCCAGGAGGTCAGCGAGGGAGATTTTCTGGGCGAGGTGGAGGAAACTCCTCTGATCAAGCACCGGATCATGGTTCCCCCCGGGATCACGGGCCAGGTCAAGGAGATCAGGAAGGGAGAATTCCACGTCGATGAGACCGTCGCCGTCATCGAGAGCGAGGGAGAGTCCGCGAAGATCAAAATGTTCCAGACCTGGTCCGTCCGCAAAAACCGGCGGGTATCGGAGCGCCTCATGCCCGACACGCCTCTGGTCACGGGCCAGAGGGTCCTGGACACCCTGTTCCCCCTGGCCAAGGGCGGGACGGCCTGTGTGCCGGGGCCGTTCGGGAGCGGCAAGACCGTGGTCCAGCACCAGCTTGCCCGCTGGTCGGACGCCCAGATCATCGTGTTCGTGGCCTGCGGCGAGCGCGGCAACGAGGTGGCGGACCTGCTGCTCAGTTTCCCGGAACTCGAAGACCCCCACACGGGGCGCCCCCTGATGGAGCGCACCATCATCATCGCCAACACGTCCAACATGCCGGTGGCGGCCCGTGAGGCCTCCATCTACACCGGGATGACCATCGCCGAATATTTCAGGGACATGGGGTATTCCGTCGCCCTGATGGCCGACTCCACCAGTCGCTGGGCCGAGGCCCTGCGGGAGATCTCGGGCCGGATGGAGGAGATGCCGGGCGAGGAAGGCTATCCCGCCTACCTGGCGAGCCGGCTCGCCGAGTTCTACGAGCGGGCCGGCAAGGCGGTGTGCTTGGGCTCGGACGAGCGCATCGGAGCCTTGAGCGTGATCGGTGCGGTCTCTCCTCCCGGCGGGGACCTGTCCGACCCTGTCGTACAGTCCACCCTCAAGGTGGTCAAGGTGTTCTGGGCACTGGATGATCGGCTGGCCAATGCGCGCCACTTCCCCGCCATCAACTGGCTGAACAGCTACTCGCTCTATATCGAGAACATCAAGGATTTCTGGAAAACCGAGGTGGCCGAGGACTTCCTGGATCTCCGTCAGGAGGCCATGCGCCTGCTGGAGGAAGAGGCGGAGCTGCAGGAGATCGCCCGGTTGGTGGGTGTGGAGTCCCTGTCTCTGCGGGACCGTTTGATCCTCGAATCAGCCCGTTCCATCCGGGAGGACTTCCTGCACCAGAACGCCTTCCATCCCCAGGATACCTACACCTCGCTGCGCAAACAGTACCTCATGCTGCGGGCCATAATCCATTTCCACAGTTCGGCCCTCAAGGCCCTGGAGCAGGGGGTGGAAATGGAGAGCATCCTGGGCCTTAGCGTGCGCGAGACTATGTCCAAGATCAAGTTCCTGAGCGAAGAGGACACCGGTGCTTTGGATGTTTACATCGAGATCGACAGCGCCTTCAGGGAACTGCTCAAGACTCAACAGTGAGGGACGCAACACCATGTACAAAGAATATCTGACCGTATCGAATATCACGGGCCCATTGGTCATAGTCGAGAAGATCACCGACGTGAAATACGGCGAGCTGGTGGAGATCGAGACCGCCGAGGGGCTGCTGCGCCGCGGTTCGGTGCTCGATATCTCCACCGACCGGGCCGTGGTCCAGGTCTTCGAGGGCACGACCGGCCTGGATGTGGACAAGTCGAGGATTCGGTTCCTGGGCCGGTCCCAGAAGCTGGGCGTCTCGGAAGAGATCGTGGGCCGCATCTTCGACGGATCGGGAAATCCCAAGGACAAGGGCCCCCAGATCATTCCCGATAAGATGCTCGATATCAACGGCAATCCCATCAACCCCCAGGCCCGGGACTATCCCTCCGAGTTCATCCAGACGGGCATCTCATCGATCGACGGCATGAATCCGCTGGTCCGGGGTCAGAAGCTGCCGCTCTTTTCCGGGAGCGGCCTGCCGCACCCCCGTATCGCGGCCCAGATCGCCCGTCAGGCTACGGTCCTGGGCAAGGAGGAAAAATTTGCCGTGGTATTCGGCGGCATGGGGATCACCTTCGAGGAGGCCAGCTTCTTTATCGAGGATTTCCGCAACACCGGGGCCCTTGAGCGTGCGGTGCTGTTCCTCAACCTGGCCAACGAGCCGACCATCGAGCGCATCGCCACTCCCCGGCTGGCGCTGACCTGTGCGGAATACCTGGCCTTCGAGCTGGACATGCACGTGCTGGTCATCTTGGTGGACTACACCTTCTATGCCGAGGCCCTGCGCGAGATCTCTGCGGCCCGCAAGGAGGTGCCGGGCAGACGCGGCTACCCCGGTTACCTTTATACTGACCTGGCCTCCATGTACGAGCGGGCCGGCCGCATCAAGAACAAGGCCGGTTCGATCACCTACATCCCCATCCTGACCATGCCCGAGGACGACAAGACCCACCCCATCGCGGACCTCACCGGCTACATCACCGAAGGCCAGATCATACTCAGCCGGGAGCTGCACCGCAGGGGCATCTACCCGCCCATCGACGTGCTGCCGTCGCTGTCCCGCCTCAAGGACAAAGGGATCGGCGAGGGCAAGACCCGGGAGGATCATGCCGATGTTCTCAACCAGCTGTTCGCCTGTTATGCCCGCGGGAAAGAGGCCCGGGAGCTGGCCCTGATCCTGGGCGAGGCCGCCCTTTCGGAGGTGGACAAGCTGTTCCTGGCGTTCGCCGACGGGTATGAGGAGCGGTTCATACGGCAGGGTGAGTTCGAGGCCCGCTCCATCATCGATACACTCGATCTGGGCTGGGAGCTGCTGCGCACCCTCCCCCGGGCTGAGTTGAAGCGCATCCGCCCGGAATTCATGGAAAAATACTACCCGCAGGAACAATGAGGCTGAACGTCAACCCCAACCGCATGGAGCTGCTCCGGCTGCGCAAGCGCCTGGTGCTGGCCGAGCGGGGCCACAAGCTGCTCAAAGACAAGCTGGAAGAGATCATGCGGCGTTTCCTGGAGATCATGCGCGAGCTTTCGCAGCGCCAGAAAGGCGTGGGCGAGCGGCTCGACAAGGTGTTCCTGTCTTTTGCCCTGGCCCGCTGCCGGCACTCTCAGGAGGAGCTGGAAGGGCTCATCCCCGAGGGGGAGCTGCGCCTGGATGTCGAGCCCCAGAAGGTCTTCAACATCTCCATCCCCAAATTCGCTCTCAAGCAGCTGAAGGTGTCGGAGTACGACCTGATCGGCACGGAGAGTGAGATCGACGTGGGCTTGAAGACCATGCGGGAGCTGCTGCCGGACCTCATGGAGATCGCCCGCCTCTGGAAAGCGGTGGAGCTCCTGGCCCGCGAGATCGAGGTCACGCGGCGCAGGGTCAACGCACTGGAACACATCCTCATCCCCAACATCAAGGAAACCATCAAGTACATCTCGAACCGTCTGGAGGAGATGGAGCGGTCCTTCCAGGTCCAGCTAATGCGGGTCAAGGAGATCATCGGTGAGCACTAGAGCACGCATGAACACACAACTGTTTCCGCGTCTTTTGGCTGTCACGTGCCTGGTTGTTTCCCTGTGTGTCCTGCCGCATATCGGCTGCCGGTCGGAGGGCGGCGCACAGGAATCTCGCGCTCAGAAGGAGGAACCGCCTGCTCCCCGGACCAATCCGGCGGCCGCCGCGGACGCCCTGAGGGACGCGGCGCTCGAGGGGAGACTGCAGGCTGTGCTCTCCGCTCTCAGTAAAGGGGCGGACGTAAACGCCATGGATCAGGAGAGGCGGTCGGCACTGATGCTGGCGGCCTTCAACGGCCATACAGAGGTTGTGCGTGCCCTGATCGAGAAGGGAGCGAGTGTCAACGCCACCGACAGCATGGGGCGGACCGCCCTGATGTTTGCGTCCAGCGGCCCCAGTCCGGACACGGTCCGGCTGCTCCTGGAAAACAAGGCGGAGCCGGATGTCCAGGACTCGGGGGAGGGGTGGACGGCCCTCATGTTTGCGGCCGGGGAGGGGCTGGCCGAGGTGGTTCAGGTCCTATTGGAACACGGCGCGGACAGGACGCTCAAAGATGTGGATGGGGACACGGCCCTCGATTTCGCCAGAAAAAACGGGCACGCGTTCGTCGTACGCCTCCTGGACAGGGACGGGCGGTAGAAACGCCGCTAGTAGAGGAGGTAGGGCTTCCTCTGCCGGAGGAAAAGCTCCTCGTCACTGCGCACATTGTCTAGCAAATCCGGGAAGGAGAGCTCCCCGCGGAGAAATCGGGCCAGGCCGTCCGTGCCGAACATCCGGGTCAGGCTGCTGGATTTCCGGTATATCTCTTCGGGGTACTGCTCCCTGAGCACACGAATGAGCTCCAGGGAGAAGCGGACGGAACGGAACCGGCTCCTGTCCTTGATATGGATCCGCATCCCCTGACAGACACGGTCCTTGTAGGGCGGGTCCTGGACTTTCCCGGCGATGGTCCGGGGCGTGAATGATAATCTCTCCAGGTCAACGTCTTGAAGGACTTCCCGGGGCATCAGGCCGGCGACCAAGTCCGGGTCCACCCAGGGCGCACCCCACAGCAGGAAGGGCTCGTCGGTGCCCAGGCCCTGGTTCAGGATGATGCCCCCCAGCAGGCCGGTGCCGGGATAGGCCACCGCCGCATCCGGAGTCGGGATGTTGGGGGAGGTGGGGATCCACTCGAGCCCCGTGTCCTGCCAGCTTTGGTGCCGCTCCCAGCCCTGCATGAGGACGAGGTGCAGGTCGACGTCTCCCTTGACCCAGCCTTCGCCCTTCATCATGGCCGCCAGCTCAGCGCAGGTCAGGCCGTAGCGGATGGGGATCGGCAGGGCGCCGATAAAGGACTCGAATTCCGGGATGAGCAGAGGGCCTTCCACCAGGACTCCGCCGCAGGGATTGGGGCGGTCGAGCACGTAGACGGGGAGCCCGGCCTGGGCCGCGGCCTCCATCACGTACTTGAGGGTGGTGATGTAGGTGTAAAACCGCGTGCCCACGTCCTGGATGTCGTACACGAAGGCATCGATGTGCGCCACCTGCTCCGGCGAGGGGCGGCGGGCTTTCCCGTACAGGCTGAAGATCCGGACGCCCTCCAGGCTGGTGTCGGCGACCTTCTCACCCCCCTCGATCCGGCCCGTGAATCCGTGCTCCGGAGAAAATATGGCCCGGACCTCCGCACCCCTGTCCAAGAGGGCCTTGTGGAGAGGGTCCCCGCCCGGGAGGACCGCCGTGTGGTTGACGACCAGGCCCAGCCGTTTCCCCTTGAGCTCTCTGGGAAGCCGCTCCACAAAGGACTCGATCCCCAGCTTGACCCGGGCTCCCTGTGGGGCCTGAGATGAGGGGACGGGGGAGGAGGCCGCTGCGGAGAGAAGCAGAGGCGGCAGCAGGGAAAAAGCCACCAGTCTGGCCCTGAACCTGAGTGACGTGTATCTCATCCGTACTGGTGCTGGTCGTCGATGATGTCGTTCTCTTTCCAGTCCTTGGCCCACTGGCTGATCCGGAATGTCTTCATCCCGCCGTCGGCCGTGGAACTGATCACCTGGTTCAGCCCGCAGTTGATGATCATCTTCTTGCAGATGAAGCAGGGGAAGGCGTCGATGGGACGGTGTTCACCGTAGGTGCTGCCGTAGATGTACATGTCCCCGCCCAGCAGGCTGACTCCGGCCCTGGCGGCGTTGATGATGGCGTTCTGCTCGGCGTGCACGCTCCGGCACAGCTCGTAGCGCTGGCCGTGGGGGATATTCAACTTGTCCCGGAGGCATTCCCCGTGCTCGAAGCTGTCCTTGGTCTTGCGCGGCGCCCCCACATAGCCGGTGGATATGATCTGGTCGTCCCGGATTATGATAGCACCGATGGAGCGCCGGAAGCAGGTGCTGCGGCGGGCCACCTCCTTGGCGATGCCCAGGTAGTACTCGTTTTTGGTGGTACGCTTTGGGGTCATAGAAAAGCCTCCAGCTTTTTATGGAATTTTTCCAGGGTCCCGTCGTTCTGGATGACGAAATCCGCCATCCGCATGCATGTCTCCAGCTGCTGGGCGTTCCGGTCCCGGGTCTTCTCCTCATCTTCTTTGGCCGTGAATTCCTCCAGGGAGGCCGCCGACTCGTTGCGCCCCCGCGTCAGCGCCCGCCGGTACCGGACCTCTACGGGAGCGTCGATGGCCAGCAGCACAAAATTCTCCTGGCGGCGCCAATACTCGATCTCGCTCGGATTCCGGATGCTGTCGATGATGCTGTCGCTCGAGACCTTCTCCATGACGCGGCGGGCCAGGATGTCCGGGCCGAACCGCTGCCTCAGGTCGTTGCCTTCTCTGATCAGGTTATCCCGGGTCGGCTCCAGGTTCCTTCGCCGCAGTTCGTCCCGGATGACATCGGACTGGGAATAGTAGGCGAAGCCGAGGCGCTTGAAAAAGGCCGCTGCCTCGCCCTTGCCCGA
The DNA here is from genome assembly GCA_030620655.1 of Candidatus Aminicenantota bacterium. Lineage (GTDB taxonomy): Bacteria > Acidobacteriota > Aminicenantia > Aminicenantales > Aminicenantaceae > JAUXEH01. Next base: position 14,325 of record JAUXEH010000014.1, read on the forward strand.
GGCGTTGGTGCCGGTCAGTCCGATGAGTCTTCTGTCTGTCTTCATTTGGAAAATAGGCCGGGGATGCTTCGGATGAAATTGAGCAGCGGGACCTTGCGGAGGATGTCTCCGAGTCGGGGGGCGAGGGCTCCCAGGGCCCTGGCTTTCCGGCCAGCGCTCGGATGGTGGTACAGGGATGCAGCGTTCTCGAAGAGGGAGCGCGTGCGTCGGCTGTAGGGGAACCACCACAGCAGGTCCTTTTTCCTGGCGAAGTCGAAGCTCCGGTACTTGATGTTCATAAGCTCCAGCATGCCGTAGGGGCCGTGCGAGCGGCCGAAGCCCGTCTGTTTGATGCCTCCCCATATGGCGTTCGGCTCGGGAAAGGTGGTCATGTGATCGTTGACCGAGACCGTCCCGGTCTCGATGGCGTCCGCCAGCGCGGCCGCCGTCCGCCGGCTGCGGGTCCAGACCGAGGCCGTGAGGCCGTACTCCGAGTCATTGGCCAGATCCACCGCCTCCTCGTTCTTTTCGAAAGTCATGATGGGAAGAGTGGGCCCGAAGGTCTCCTCCCGCATGATGCGCATGGAGTGGTCGACCTTAGTCAGGACCGCCGGCCTCAGGAAGTATCCCTTCAGTCCCGACACCCTGTCTCCCCCGCAGAGGACTTCCGCCCCCCTATCCACGGCATCCCGGATATGTTCTTCGACCAGGCGCAGCTGCGGTAGTGTTGTCATGGGACCCAGGTCCGTATCCTCTGCCAGAGGATCCCCCACCTCGATCTCCCGGGTCAGGGCCGTGACCCGCTCCGTGAATTCCCCGGCGATATCCGTGTGGACATAGGCCCGTTCGATGGAGCCGCAGCTCTGGCCGCAGTTACAGAACGCGCCCCACACGGCCCCGCGGGCCGCCCGCTCCACATCCGCGTCGCGGCACACGATCATGGGGTCTTTGCCCCCCAGTTCCAGGGTGAGGTTGGTGAGGTTGCGGCTGGCCAGAGCCATGATCTTCTTACCGATCACGCTGCTTCCGGTGAACATGACCGTCTGCACGTCGGGCGATGTGACCAGTCCCTCGGCATACTGGGTCTGGCAGGGGATGACGTTTAAAACACCCGGAGGAAGGCCGGCTTCCAGGAATATCTCGCCCAGCAGAAGGCCGGTAAGGGCCGTGGTGCTCGAGGGACGCAGGATCGTTGTGTTCCCCGTTGTCAGGGCGCTCAGGCAGTCGAAGGCGGGGATGAGGAAGGGGAAGTTCCACGGCGCGATAATGAGGGTCGGGCCCAGTGGCTGGAAGCGGAACTCCGATCTCTTGTGATAGAAGAGGAAAATATGCGGTCGGGATCTCCGGGGCCGGGAGTTTTTAACGCCGGCCCGGGCGTAATAGTCCAGGGCCTCGAGTACGGGGAAGATCTCCATGGACCAGTTTTCTGTAGGGGGGCCGCCTTTTTCCCGGGCGATGGTCTCCGCCACCTCCGCCCCCCGCTCGAGCAGGATCTTTTTGGCGCGCAGGAAGATCTGTTTTCTCTCTTTGGCCGGCACGTCCCGCCACCCCGGGAAGGCCGACTTGGCCGCCTGCACGGCCAGGTCACAGTCCCGGGGAGACCCCAGGCTGAACCGGCCTACCGGCTCCAGTGTGGCGGGGTTGATGGATTCCTGGGATTCGCCGGTATCGACGCGCCGCCCGGCCAAAATCAGGCGCCCGTCCATCGGTTTCCGGCCCGCCGGGGCCCTACCCGGAGAGGTCCTCCTCCGACTCTTCGTCCCGGGCGCGCTGCTTCTGTTTCCCGACCACCAGGGCGATCAGGATGCTCAAACCGTAGAGGCCCAGCATGGGGACGGCGATGATGCTCTGCGTGAACATGTCGGGGGTGGGGGTAATGACCGCCGCGATGACGAAAATCAGCAGCACCGCATACTTGAAGTGCTTGATCATCACCCGTGCGGAGATGAGTCCCATGCGGGCGAGGAAGAACACCAGGGTGGGCATCTCGAAAACCAGGGCGATCCCCAGGATGATCCGCAGGGACAGGCTGAAGTACTGGTCAATCGTGATGAGGGCCTGGAACTCCCCCCCCATGTTCAGGAAGAAGTTGCAGGCAAAAGGAAAGACCACCAGGAAGGCGAAGGCGGCGCCGCCGGTGAAAAAGACTGTGGTGAACAGGACGAAGGGGATGACGTTCTTCCTCTCCTTCCGGTAGAGGCCGGGAGCCACGAAATACCAGACCTGGAGGAACAAAAACGGCGCCATGGCGAAGATGGCGGTCATGAAAGCTACCTTCATGTATAGAAAAAAAGGGGCGGGGAGGGAGTTGAAAACGAGCTGTTCTCCCTCAGGGAGGAACCGCGTGATGGGCCTGGCCAGGATGTTGAAGATGTCCTTGCTGAAGAACCAGGCAGGGATGACGGCGGCGATCACGGCGATAAAGGAGTAGAATATCCGCTTGCGCAGATCCTCGAGGTGCTCGAGGAAGGTCATGTTGTCAGGAGACTTTTTTCCCTTGCTCATGCGGCTCCGTGTCCTTGGGGGGCTCTTCCGTATCGGGGGGTGCTTCGTTTTTGGGCTCGTCCGTGAAATCGTAGGGGTTCTCGCTTTCGGCCGGGGAGCTACCGGTTATGTCCACCGTCTGTTCGATGTCCTTTTTGATCTCCCGGAATTCTTCCGCATGGATCTCTTCCTCGATCTTTTCCTTGATCTCGTCTGAGGTTTTGCGGAATTCCCTCAGGGCTTTTCCGATGGACCTCCCCACCTCCGGCAGCTTCTTGGGGCCGAAGATGAGCAGAGCTATGCTCATGATGATGACGAGTTCCTGAAATCCGATGCTTCCGAACATGTTTTGAACCTCGAACGCCGCGAGCGGCAAGCTTAGCAAATATAACTTTTGGCCGCAGATAAGTCAAGGTCCTGTACTCGGCTCCGCCGCGTGATGCAGTTGTTTCTTTACAAGAAATCGACGCTTTGTTAGTATGGAGACACGGAGTTCCTATGGCCAAAAAGTGGATAATCCTGGTTCTGTTCATCGGCGTGATCCTTTCACAGCCGTTGTGGGAAGAGGATATGTGGAAGCGGTCGCTCGACAAGATCGCCACCATGTTTTCCCTCATCGAGGATAACTACTACGAGGAGGTGGATTACAGGGAACTGGCCTATGCCTCCATCAAGGGCATGCTGCCCACGCTCGATCCCCATTCCTATTTCCTGGATCCCACCAACCTGGCCACATTGACAGAGGATTACAGAGGGAAGTACTTCGGGATCGGATGCCTGATCCAGAAACACGGCGAGCTCCTGAAAGTCATATCCCCCATCGAGGGCGGCCCCTCCTACAGGTTGGGCATCCTGCCCAACGACGTCATTTCCCAGATCGACGGAGAAAGCACCAAACCCATCACCTCCTATCAGGCTATGCAGAAGCTGCGAGGGGAAAAGGGCACCGAGGTCACCATCGTCGTCGTGCGCGAGGGGCTTGACGAGCCCATGGAATTCACCATCGAACGGGCGGAGATCCCCCTGGAGAGCATCCGGTACGCCTTTGTCCTGAAGGACGACATCGGATACATCTACATCCGGAACTTCGCCGAGACCACGGGCCGTGAGTTCCGGGAGAAGATGAAGCTTCTGAAGAGCCAGGGCATGAAGAAGCTTATCCTGGATTTTCGCTACAACGGCGGCGGCACCTTCCTTCAGTCGCTGGAGCTGTGTGAAGACCTGCTGCCCGAGGGAGCCGGCATTGTTTCCATCCGGGGCCGGAACCAGTACTACAACCAGGTTTTTGATACGGACAAGACCGGCCGGTACAGCGATGTCCCCCTGGTCATCATCATCCATGAAGGCACGGCCTCCGCCCCCGAGATCGTGAGCGGGGCGGTCAAAGACAACGACCGTGGGCTGCTCGTGGGTCAGGATTCCTGGGGGAAAGGACTGGTCCAGACCGTGTTCCGGGTCGGCCGGGACGCGGCCCTGGCGCTGACCACGGCGAAGTATTACACACCCAGCGGCCGTTCCATCCAGAGGGACTACACCCAGATCGAGGATTATGTGAGCCATCAGGACGTCCCTGAAGATTCCCGGGAGGTGGCCTACACCGCCGGGGGGCGCAAGGTGCTGGGGCAAGGCGGCATCTCGCCGGATTACCAAGTGGACTTCTCCTTCAAGCCTCTGACCTATTACCTGCTGGTGCATGGCTCTTTTTTCAACTATGCGCGGCACTTCAATCAGAAGGAAACCACCTTGTCGAAGCAGGTGGTCAAAGGCGACGCTCTCCCTGCCGGGTTTGAGATCGACGACGCGGTGGTGCAGGACTTTCAGGTGTTCCTGGAGGGGCTCAACCTTGGATACAAGTATACGGCGAAAGAATTCGAAGAGGCCCTTCCGCAGCTGGAGCGGGAGCTGGAAAAAGAGCTCCATGCCTCGTTCAATGGGCTCCAGGAAGGGGAGCGGAGGTACAGGTTGAGCGATCCCCTGGTGCAGAAGGCCATCGAAGTCCTGCCCGAGGCTGAGAAACTCGTCCGCCGCGACTGATACACTGGGGGACGTCCCCCGCGGAACCATCCTACCCTCAAGGCATCCCTGATCTGCTTACCTCGCCAATGATTTTCATCCGTGATATAATAACCCAACCGATAAACCGGTCCCCATCGGGATCTGCGAGTGTGGAGGGAGCATGAGAGTCGGAGTCGCGTCGGATCACGCCGGGTACAAGCTCAAGCCGGGCATACTGGCATTCCTCGGAGAGCAGGGTGTCGAGCCTGTCGATTACGGATGTTCTGAGGGAGAACGGGTGGATTATGTGGACTATGCGGTCAAGGCCCTGGAGGGCTATTTCGCCGGTAAATGCGACCGGCTGATCCTGATCTGCGGCACCGGCATCGGCATGTCCATGGTGGCCAACAAACACAGGGGGGTCCGAGCGGCCC
>JAUXEH010000227.1 GCA_030620655.1 Candidatus Aminicenantota bacterium
GGTGGATAATTTTCACTAGGAAGAGATCGCGTCCTATGTCATTGCGAACGTAGTGAAGCAATCTCATGACACCGAGATCGCGTCGTTTCACTCGAGATGACGGTTACTCACGATGACACACAGGGCAATTTCCATTTGCGTGTTCGTATTGAATCGATCCGGCGGGCGTGATATGGTGAGACCGATATTTTGAGTAAGACGCATCTTTTGAGTAAAACACATCGGAGGATACTTCATGACTGAAGACACGACCCCTGAAAAGAAGAAGGGCTTCCTGGCGTCCTTTCCCGTGTCCTACTGGGTGGCCATCTTCCTGGAATTCCTGGAGCGCGGGGCCTATTACGGCATGAACGCGGTGCTGGCCGTGTATCTCAACGAGAAGCTGGGATTCAGCCACGAGTCGGTGGGATTCCTGCAGGGTTTTGTCTATGCTCTGACCTATGTCGTGCCCATCGCCGGGGGTGCGCTGGCCGAGCGCTTCGGCTACCGCCGGATGCTGCTCTTCGCCTTCTCCCTGCTGACGCTCGGCTATTTCGGAGCCGGAAACGTCGACAAATACGGCATGATCTTCCTGTTCCTGCTGGTCATGGCCACGGGCAGCGGGCTGTTCAAGCCCATCATCACCGGAACGGTGGCCCGCACCACCACCAAGGAGAACAGCGGTTTCGGATTCGGGGTCTACTACTGGAGCATCAACCTGGGCGCCTTCGTGTTCCCGCTCTTCGTGTCCTGGCTGAAGGGCAATTTCGACTGGAAATACATCTTCTTCGCCTCCGCGGCCTGGTGCGCGCTCATGTACATCCCCACCATTTTTTTCTACAAGGAACCGGATCGTCCCAAGAGCACCAAGACCGCCAAGCAGGTGGCGAAGGAGGCTGTCACCGTCCTGAGCGATTCCCGGTTCATGCTGATGATCCTGGTCTATTCCTGTTTCTGGATCCTGTATTTCCAGCTGTTCGGGTCGGTCCTCTGGTACATGCGCGATTTCATCAACCGTTCCGTGATAACGGACTGGATGTCGGGTATCTTCTTCCTCAAACTCTTCACCTTCGATGTCGAGTTCGTGACCATCATCAATGCGGGTGTCATCATCATCCTCGTGCTGCTGGTCAGCCGGATCACGAACAAGCTCAAGCCCATCCCCGTGATATCCGTCGGGATCATTATCGGGTCGGCCGGGTTCGTGGTCCTGGCCTTTACCCACAGCCCCTGGATGTTCATCCTGGGGATCGCCGTGTTCTCGCTGGGTGAGATGACGGCCCACCCCAAGTACTACAGCTACATCGGGATGGTGGCCCCCAAGGACAAGGTGGCGCTCTACATGGGCTACGCCTTTCTCTACGGCGTGATCGGGAGCCTCTTCGGCAGCAATTTCGGCGCGGTCATGTACGAGCGGATGCTGGAGCCTCTGGCCCCTCCGCCCGAACAGGTCCAGGCCGGCATGGCGCTGGCCCCGGATACCATCGCTCAGATCAGTAAGTTCTGGATGATCTTTGCGGTGCTGGGCGTTGCCTGCTTCATCGGCATGCTGCTCTACAACCGGTTCTTTGCCGAGGATACGCCCCGGACCAACCGCCAGGCCGGGAAGATCATGCTGGGGATCTATATTATCTTCTGCATCGCCGGCAGCTACTTTTTCCTGCAGGCCACCTTCCTGGCCGAGCAGATCCAGTGGCGCATGATGATCCAGTCCCTGATCCTGTTGGCCCTGGGAGCGGGCGGCCTGTTCCTCAGATTCAGGAAAAGCGAATGAAATCCTTAACAGAACATCTGGTGTTTCACACCCGGCAGAGGCGGGAGTACATCAATATCACCCCAGAGGTCGAGGCCCTGGTCCGCAAGAGCGGGATCATGGAGGGGCTGTGCCTGGTCAATGCCATGCACATCACGGCCAGTGTCTTCATAAACGACGATGAGGGCGGGCTGCACCAGGACTTTGAGCGCTGGCTGGAGGAGCTGGCGCCCCACGAGCCTGTTTCCCAGTATCTCCACAACCGTACGGGCGAGGACAACGCGGACGGGCACCTCAAGCGCAGCATCATGGGCCGGGAAGTGGTGGTGGCCGTGACCGGCGGCCGGCTGGATTTCGGGCCCTGGGAACAGATCTTCTACGGTGAGTTCGACGGGCGCCGGCCCAAGCGGGTGATGGTCAAGATCATCGGGGAATAGGGCCTATTTATCCCAGACCGCGTCGGTCATTCCGTGCCGGAAATTGCACCAGCGTGCCAGGACGAAGAGATAGTCCGAGAGCCGGTTCAGATAGACCAAAGCGGCCTGCAGGTTAGGATCCTCCTGCTCTTTGGGCCCCGCCCCCTCCCTGAGCGCGACCGCCCGGCGTTCCACGCGCCGGCACACGGAGCGGGCGATGTGGGCCCAGGACGAGCTGGCGCGGCCTCCCGGCATGACGAACTCCTTGAGTTCGGGCAGCAGCAGCTGCAGACGGTCGATCGCGTCTTCCAGGAAGCGTATCTTTTTCTTATCGAAGGGTTCGAGCTTATTCGCCCGGTCGGAATCGGGCGAGACCGCCAGCCAGCCGCCCAGGTGGAGTAGGTCCGATTGGATGAGGCGCAGCGTGTCAGGCTGGTCGCACCCTCCTTCCTCCAATGAGGTCAACAGGGCGCCTATGACAGAGTTCAGTTCGTCCAAGTCCCCGTAGGCTTCGATCCGCGGGTGGGTTTTGGACACGCGTTCTCCGCTGAACAGGCCGGTCTTTCCCGAGTCTCCTTTTCCCGTGTAGATCTTCATGCTCATTCCTTTAACAAAGGGGACAGGTACATTTAGCGCGCTAAATGTACCTGTCCCCTTTTTAAACCTGGATTATTCACGAGTCGAGGTTGGTGCAGATGCAAGGCACGGGGCATGCAGCTGTGGTTGTCCACCGCAAATGCTCTGTAACGAAGCAGATGCATTAAGATCGACTCGCCCGAAGGGTAAAAAATGCCGATGCATATAGAAACTTTCTTCTGAAGGAGCTTTTCCAGTAATATCAGGATAACGTCCTGATATTGCTGGAGTAAATAAAGCATCGGCATTTTTTATGAATAGTTCAGGTTAGTCGATTTCCGGATAGAGCAGGGCGTTCAGCAGGAACTTGTATGTGCCGTGGGACTGGGCCCGGTGCTGGCAGCGGAATCCAATGAGGATGATGTGGCCCTTCTGGTGTTTGAGGTCCACCACCGCCGCCCGGCGTGCGATTCGATCCTCGCCCAGCAGCCAGCCGCTGGCGAGCACGTCTTTCTGCGGGTAGCGGGCCACCACGGTGCGATCCCACTCGCCGGACGGGACCCGGGTGTTGTAGGCCAGGCCGCGGGAGAACATGGCGGCCGCCTCCCGGGGCATGCCGTATCCGATGGGTGTACGGTTGTCGACCTTGATGTTGAGCAGGGAAGTGGGGCAGAAGAAATCCGTGCGGCTCACGTTGGCCAGCGCATTGCTCACGGGAGCCCCTTGGAAATCGCTGAACACCAGTCCGCTGGCGCTGTTCATGGTCACCAGGATGCCGCCCTTGGCGACAAACTCCTTCAGGGCATCGACGCCCTCTTTCCCGATGCCGCCTGCATACTCAGGGGGCGGCGGCGTAGAATACCGGCGGTAGCCGGATGTGGGTTCGCCGGGCTTTGCGCCCTTTATGGTCTGAGGGTTCTCATCGGCGAACACGATGGTATCGAACTTGGCGCGCAGGTCCACCGGCTTCTTCTTTTCACCCTTGAAATCCTTATTGTGCAGGGTGGTGAAGGGGATCTCCAGGTCATCGAGGACGTAGCGTGTCCAGCCCTCGTCCATGTTGGAGCGCCAGGACTGGTAGAGCGCTACCCGGTGTCGCTTCAGCGGTGTTTTCTCTATTTCCGAGATGTCATCCAGTGTGAATGCCTGGAGGTGCCACTTTTCCAGCAGGCCGGGCAGGTCCTTCTGGATCTGGGGGGAGTTTTCAATGATGAAGCTTCCCACACAGGTGTGGAAGCCGTCCCCGTTGATGCCGGCCTGAGACCGGTACACCACCGGCTTGTGCTTCATCAGGCCGAAGACAACGGCATAGGCAGCGTTTTGCTTGGAATCCAGGACTATGTATTTGGCGCTGTCCGCCACCGGTTCCAGGGCAGGGAAGGGGATGGTGTCGAGTTTTTCGAGGTCGGCCTTGAAGGGACGGTCGATCTGTTGGCAGGTGACCCCCATCTGGAGCGGCAGGGTCCAGCCCGCGTTATCATAGGGCGGGACCGGAGGCCCGCCGGGGTACTGGCGCAGGTCAGGGTACTCCTGTTTCTCCAGCAGCGCCTGGGCATAGGGCCGGTAGGGCTGGGCCATCAGCACCACAAACGATCCGGCCGGGAAGACCTTGCCGTCGGCGATGAACTGCTCCTGGGCCTGGTGGATCTCCACACCGCCGAACTGGATGATCTTCAAAAAACGCAGGGCCGTGGGGAGGTCCCGCTGGGTATTGAGGATGACAAAGGCGAAGGGCTGCCCTTCTCCCCGGACCTCGACGGCGTCTTTGCACATCTGGTAGAAGTTGAAGAGCAGGTCTTCCTTGTGCAGCCACGCGGTCTCGACCAGGCTCATTGAGAGCGTGAGCTCATAGTCCACCAGGTCGCGCAGCCTCCACCAGCCGCCCGGCCAGGGATCCGGGAACTGCATGCGCTTGTCGATGTAGCTCCCCGACACTTCCGAGGGATCGATATAGATGGGAGATGCCGTCTGCACGGAGGCCATCTCACTCAACAGCCCGATGCAGTTGTGGAGCCAGGAGGTGTCGTCGCAGGCACCGATCCACCAGCCGGTAAAGGACCGTCCGTGGGTCACTCCCGAGAAGCCGTTTTTCTGCAGGTCATAGGCCATGTTCATGCCGCAGAGGGCCACTCCCCGCCAGAGCAGAGGATGGACCGTGGGCACGGGCGGGTCCATGAAGGGCGGGACAAAGAGCCGTGCTCCGGTGCTGCCCATCTGGTGCTCGTCGGTGTGGATCTGGGGGATCCAGTCGTGATACAGGACCTTGGTGACGGCCCGGGTTTCGGAGAGGTTGAACATGAACCAGTCGCGGTTGTTATCGTGGCCGGAGTATTTCTGATAGAGCCAGGGCATGCTTGCCCCTTCGTATTCGGTGCCCAGGTATTTGCGGTACCACTCCGTGACCAAAACGTTTCCGTCCGGGTTGGAAGAGGGGACCAGCAGCACGATGACGTCGCTCAGGGCCTTGTCTGCGTCAAAGGGCGTATTGCCGGTGACCAGGTTGTAGGCGAATTCCATGGACATCTGGGAGGCGGCGATCTCGGAGGCGTGCAGGCTGCAGGTGATGAGCAGGATGGATTTGCCTTCCTTGGCCAGGGCGCGGGCGGCCTCGGGAGTCAATCCCCGGGCATCGCGGAGGCTGCGCGTGATCTCCCGGTAACGGTCGAGTTTGGCCATGTTCTCTTCGTTGGTGA
>JAUXEH010000385.1 GCA_030620655.1 Candidatus Aminicenantota bacterium
ATGGTAACGGTCCGCAAAAGCCAGCTTCAGGACCCGAATATTTCCCGTGTTGCCCTCAGCCGGAGCCAGGCCAGGGGAATGGGAAAGGTTCAGCTCTCGTCCCGCCAGCCCGCCGCCGGCTCGGCTGCCGGAGCGTCTCGAGCTGCCGGGATGGCGAGGGTCGCAACCAAATCCTCGCTTAAGACCTACGGTCGCTCCTCCGCATCCCGCGTCTCCTCGCCGACCGTATCCAGGGCCGGGGGGGCCGCATCGAGGACCTACCCCTCCCGCAGCGGTTCGGTGAGCCGGTCTGCTGCGCCGCAGAGCCGGACATCCTCCCGGTCGACCTCCGGATCCAGTGTGCGGAGCAGCTCAGGGCGGGCGACAAGCTTCACACGCTCTACAGGGACATATCCCAGCCGTACGACCAGGGGTGTTGTATCACAGCGCAGCGGCAGCCGCGCCACCTCTACGCGCAGCTATCCGTCCCGCAGCAGCGTTTCGACGAGCCGCTCGTCCTCGACTTCCAGGTCCTCACGCGGGGCCTACCCCTCCCGCAGCAGCGTTTCGGCGAACCGGTCCGCATCGGCCCAGAGCAGGACATCGGCCCGGCCTCGTGCCGGTTACGGAACCACACGCTCGTCGAGCGGTTCACGCAGTGTCCGCTCCACATCTCGCAGTGCCACCGCGTATTCCTCAGGCAGCCGATCCCGATCCAGTTATCAGAGCCGCGGATCCTCTTCCAGCCGTTCCGCCTCCCGCGGCAGCTCTCTGCCGAGCCGTGGGATCGGGTCCTCCCCTAGTCGGTCTTCGGGCAGTCTGGGCCGGAGTTCCCGCTCGACCTCCACTCCCCGGGTGTCTCCTTCGCGCGGCTCTTCCTCCCTGCGGTCATCCGGCCGATCCGCGCGCTCCTCGGGAAGGAGTGTAGGCTCGGCCCGTACCTCTTCCTCTTCGCGGTCCGGTTCCAGGGTGAGAAAAAGGTAATACCCTCAAGGAAGCATTTCCAAAACCGTGATTATTTTTGTTGATTGAAACAGCACTTTTAGGCGAACTCCCATCCCTCCTCGCCGAAGACCCAACCACCCACCCTCATGCGGCTCAGACGGATAGGAGCTCGCCCTTTTTCTTTTCACTATACTCTATAACGGTTTTGGAAATGCTTCCTACCCTCAATTTCCGCTTTACATTTCTTCCCCACGATGATATAAAGAATCCGGCTTCTAAGCAGGCGTGCATTCCCTTGGATGACAAGGACTAGAAAGACCATCAACTTGGAGGTATGAGCCATGGCTATAGTGATGAAAAACAGCGGAAGCAGGACACATCTCATTTTGGGGCTGTTACTGGCGTTTGCACTCATCATTTCGGGCTCTATCGCATGCCAGCAGGCAGGAGAAATCACCCAGGAGGAGGCTGTCCCGGAGGAAGAGGGAAAGCTCGTTTACGAGGGAACCCCCAAGCTGGCCATCGGGAAATATATGTTCATGCCCGAGGCCCAGGGTTTTGACATCGTGGTGCAGGGAACCGTAGACGGCGGGGAGCTCGCAGCCCTGGTGGGCCAGGAAGTGAGAGTCGACGGCGAGATCAGACCCGAACAACCTGCGGTGCTGATCGCGAACTCCATCGAAGTCAAAGAGGCGACCGGGGAGTACCGGAGCGTCTTTACCCGGACCGAAGAGCCGGTGCTGGATGAGTATCTCAACTTCCAGGCCCGGGACGGTTTCGAAGCCTTGGACAAGCTCAAATACGATGATAACAAGGGCTGGGAAGGCCAGGAAAAAGCCAAGGTTTATGGCTCACTGGAAGAGCTGGAAGACAGCTTTCGGATCCTGGTCTTTGATGAAGACGGCAAGCAGGTCGGGTACGCGCTGGTCGACAGCATTTCGGATTACGCGGATTTCTATATAAAGAAACTTCACCTGTTCGATAAGCTCTGGTTCTATCTCAACGTCAAGGACACGATCGAATGGCGCACACGCCGGCGCACAAGCGAACTGTTCCATGCGGATGTGATTTTCGCCGGGCTGTTCTGATCCGGAGTCCTATATTTTTATAGGCATCATTCAACCTGAACTATTCACGCTGGTTTTCCTCTTGTCCTGCTGGGCTGGCCTGGTAGGACGCTATATTGGCGTCCAGGTCCGGATGCCGGAGGTGAAAATCGGTCGCCCCCTGATAGGCCTGGGCCACGCACAGCACATCGGCCTCTCCCATGAGCCTCCCCACGAACTGGATGCTGGTGGGGCTTCCCTTGGGATCGAATCCTTGAGGGAGGACCACCGTGGGATGCCCGGTGAGGTTGGTGATCATCAGGTTGCTGCTCCGTGCCGAGGTGGGCGCGAGGTAGACATCGATGTCCTGCATGAGTTCCTCCATCTGCTGCATGAGCAGTGTGCGGAGCCGGTTGGCCTGGATGTACTCCACCGCCGGCACCATGCGGGACTGGCGGAAGCTGTTGGGCCAGGCTCCGCGGCTCTGCCTGACCAGCAGGTCGTCGCGGTTTGACCGGGTGAGTTCATCAAAGGCCGCCGCCGCCTCGGCCGAGAGGATGAAGCGCATCGCCCCGACCGGCATGTCGGGCAGCCGGATCGGGATCAGCTCCACCCCGAGCTTCTGAAAGGTCGCGAGTACGGCCTGGTCGTTTTCCTTATTGCGGTATTCTGATTCGAAGGCGCCCTTGAGGTAACCGACCCTCAGGGTCTTTATGTCGCGTCCGGACACCCATTGGAATGAATGGTTGAGGACCGTCCTGTCTTTCCCGTCCGGCCCATAGATGGCGTTGAAGACCAGTGCGCAGTCCTCCGCGCTCCGGCAGATGGGTCCGATCTTATCCATGCTCCAGCTCAAAGCCATGGCCCCGTGCCGGCTCACACGTCCGAAGGTCGG
>JAUXEH010000258.1 GCA_030620655.1 Candidatus Aminicenantota bacterium
AAAGGCGCCGATCGGCGTACGCGCCGCACCTACGATAAAAACCTCCCTCAAATCACACATGTATTATTCCTTTCGTATTGATTTACCTGGATAATTCACATGTAATCCCTTGATATTACTTGTATTACGTGAAACATCGACATTTATTATGAATAATCCAGGTTTATGCACACTATTTGTAACACTATCATTTGGGCGTGTAAACTCCCTCGCAAAGACCAAAGGCGGTCCTAAGAAAGGCCTGTTATCTCCCCGTCTTCCGTGACATCGATCCGCTCCGCAGAAGGAACCTTGGGAAGCCCGGGCATGGTCATGATGTCCCCGCAGTACACGACCACGAATCCGGCCCCGGAGCTGACCGCCGCGTCGGTCACGATCAGGGTGAAATCCTCAGGCCGGCCCAACAGCTCGGCATCGTCGGAAAGGGAATACTGGGTCTTGGCGATGCAGACGGGAAGGTCACCGAAGCCCCTCTTTTCCAGGCGCCGAATCCTGCGGCGGATCTTGCCCTCCATGGCGACGGCCGAAGCCCCGTATATCTTCTTGGCCACGGCCTCGATCTTGTCCAGGAGGGGCACGTCCGTTGGATAGGCGAACGCGAAGCGGTGCTCATCCTCCTCCAGGGCCCGTAAAACCTCCTGCGCCAGTTCCTGTCCTCCCCTGCCACCCTCGGCCCACACCCGGCTCTCGGCCACCCGAACGGATTGGGCCGCGCACAATTCCTTGACCCGGCCGACTTCGAGGTCTGTGTCGGCCGCGAACCGGTTGACGGCCACCACGAAGGGCACACCGAAGGCCTTGAGGTTGTCCATGTGTTTCTGCAGGTTGACGAAGCCTTTTTCCAAGGCCTCCAGGTTCTCCGTGCCAAACTCATCCCGTTTGACCCCGCCGTGGTACTTGAGGGCCCGGACCGTGGCCACCAGGACACAGGCATCGGGCGGCGGGATGTGGCCGGTGCGGACCACGATATCGAAGAATTTCTCTGCGCCCAGGTCGGATCCGAAGCCCGTCTCCGTAACGACATAGTCGGCGGTCTGAAGGGCGCGGCGCGTGGCGATCACGGAATTGGTCCCGTGGGCGATGTTGGCGAAAGGCCCTCCGTGGATGAGGACCGGCGTCCCCTCCAGGGTCTGGACGAGGTTGGGCTTGATCGCATCCTTGAGCAGGGCCGCCATGGCGCCGTGGGCCTTGATCTGCCGAGCGAAGACCATCTCGTTATCCGGGGAGTAACCGATCAGTATGTTTCCGAGCCTTTCCTTGAGATCCGCCAGGTCTCGGGACAGGCACAGGATGGCCATGACCTCCGATGCGGCCGTGATGTCCACACCCGTTTCCCGGGCCAGGCCCCGCAGAGGCCCCCCGATGCCCACCACTATCTCGCGGAGGACCCGGTCGTCCATGTCCAGCACCCGCTTCCACGTCACCCGGCGGCTGTCCAGCAGCCCGCAGGCACCGTCGAAGTGGAGGCGGTTGTCCACCATGGCGGCCAGCAGGTTGTGTGCGGACGTCACCGCATGCATGTCTCCGGTAAAATGCAGGTTGATCTCCTCCCGGGGCATGACCTGAGCGCGGCCTCCGCCGGTGGCTCCCCCCTTCATGCCGAAAACAGGCCCCAGGGAGGGCTCACGCAGGGCGGCGGCCGTCCTTTTGCCCAGGCTGCTCAGCGCGTCCGACAGGCCAATGGTGGTCAAGGTCTTGCCTTCCCCGGCCGGGGTCGGGGACATGGCCGTCACCATGATCAACCGGCCGCGCTGCTCAGGGTCATAGGCATCCTCGGTCGCGATTTTGGCCTTGTATTTCCCGAACGATTCCAGGGCATCCTCGGGGATTCCCAGCTTCGCCGCGATCTCTTCGATGGGTTTCAAGGTGTAGGTTCTAGCGATTTCCCAGTCGTCCATTATCCCTCCTGGCTTTTAAGTCTAGCACTAATGCCCGCCGTTGACCACATTCGACAGGATGAACACGCATTGAGGGACTCCGGGGCCAGGAGCTAATCTTTCAGTACAGCCACCTTTTACATCGCATCGATGATGGCGTTAAAGGTTGCACTGGGGCGCATCACCTTTATGACAAGCTCCTCATCGGGAATATAGTATCCACCGAGATCTACTGGGTTCCCCTGGGCAGCCAGGAGTTCTTCTGTGATCTTGGTTTCGTTCTCTTCCAGAGATTTGGCCACAGGCATAAGCCGTTCCTGCATCGATTTATCTTTTTCCTGGGCTGCCAGAGCCTGGGCCCAGTACAAAGCCAGATAAAACGTGCTTCCCCGATTATCGATCTCATTTACCTTTCGGGAGGGAAGCCGACCGTTTTCCAGATACCTGGCGATGGCGATATCGAGAGTTTCCGCCAGAATAGCAGCTTTATCGTTCGCTGTATTTTCGACGATCATCTCCAGGGAGGGAACCAGAGCACAATACTCTCCCAGGGAATCCCACCTCGTGTGACCTTCTTTTAAAAGCTGTTGAACATGCTTGGGAGCAGAACCTCCCGCACCTGTCTCAAACAATCCTCCACCCTCAAGAAGGGGAACAATAGACAGCATTCTCGCGCTGGTACCCAGCTCGAGGATCGGAAAAAGGTCCGTTAGATAATCTCTCAGCACATTGCCCGTCACAGAGATCGTGTCCTCACCCTTGCGAATTCTTTCCAGGGTGAATTTCATGGCATCCTGCGGCTTCATGATCTGGATATTCAGACCGGATGTATCATGCTCAGGCAGATACTGATTCACCTTCTTGATGATCTCAGCGTCGTGTCCCCTGTTTTCATCCAACCAGAAAATCGCCGGTGAACCGGAAGCCCTGGCTCGTCTCACCGCCAGTTTGATCCAGTCCCGGATCGGTATATCTTTAGCCTGACACATCCTGAATATATCACCCGTTTCCACGGTCTGTTCTAAAAGAACCGTGCCCGCCTCATCTACGACCCGGATCGATCCTTCGCCGGAAGCTTCAAACGTCTTGTCATGAGAACCGTACTCTTCAGCCTTCTGCGCCATCAGACCCACATTGGAGAGATTCCCCATGGTAGACGGATCGAACTGTCCAAGTCTTTTCGCATTTTCCAGAATCTCTTTGTACATCGTCGCATAACTTCGATCGGGTATCATAGCGATACAGTCCTGCAGCTCGCCGTCATTGTTCCACATCTTGCCGCCGTCACGTACGACATTGGGCATGGACGCATCAACGATGATGTTGTTGGGAACATGCAGGTTTGTTATGCCATGTCTCGAATCGACCATGGCCAAGTCTGGCTGGTTTTCATAGACGGCTGCGATATCAGCCTCGATCTCGGCCTCTTTATCGGCAGGAAGTTTGTTCAGTTTTTCCAGAACATCGGCCAGGCCATTGTTCACATTGGCGCCGATCTGGTTGAGTGTATCCGCGTGCTTATCCAGAGCTTCTTTGTAATAGACCGAAACACAATGGCCGAACATGATGGGATCGGAGATCTTCATCATGGTCGCTTTGAGGTGCAAAGATAAGAGCACTCCGTCTTTTTTGGCCTCCGGGATCTGCCCGGCATAGAATTTTCTCAGGGCAGCCACATTCATCACCGCTGTGTCGATGACTTCACCCTCAATAAGATGCAGTTTTTCCTTCAGAGTCGTCGCATTACCGTCACCATCCACGAATTCGATCTTTACATCGCAGGCTTTGTCTATCGTGGTAGACTTTTCACTCTCATAGAAATCCTTTTCCGCCATGTGGGTGACGCGAGCCTTGGATCCTGATTCAGGCCAGTCTCTCATCATTTTGTGAGGATGCACTTGGGCAAATTTCTTGACGGATGCTGCCGGCCGGCGGTCGGAATTTCCTTCACGCAAAACCGGATTGACCGCTGAGCCCAGCACCACGGAAAACCTCGCTTGGAGTGCTTTTTCAGCATCATCTTTGGGTTCTTCAGGGTATTCAGGGATATCATAACCCTTCTCGCGCAGTTCTTTGATGGCAGCCTGGAGCTGAGGAATCGATGCACTGATATTGGGAAGTTTTATGATATTGGCCTCAGGCGTCAGGGAGAGTTCACCAAGAATCGTCAGCCAATCAGGGGTTTTTTGGTCTTCAGTGAGATTGTCCGGGAAATTGGCGATGATCCTGCCTGCCAGAGAAATATCCGCCAGATCAATATCAAGGCCTGATCCCTCTGTGTAGGCTTTCAGGATGGGAAGAAACGCTTTTGTGGCCAGTGCCGGCGCTTCGTCCGTGTGAGTCCAGGTAATCTTTGCTTTTTTCATTTTTCATCCTTATGATTGCTCAACGTATTTTAGGAGGATAATTTCGTGTCGACATCCTATCTATTTTAAGTAGAACAAGATAAAAGAAAATATCACAAGAGTCAAATGATTTTAAGGTCAAGTTCGTGAAAAACGACCTATAAAATTATGGAACTCATCTAACCTGAATAATTCATAAAAAATGTCGATATTTCACGTAATACATGTAATATCAATGGGTTACTTGAGTTTTTTCAGTGAGCACACCAATAACTTTGTTCTCCCTTTGTTATGTTTAATTATAATCGACATGTTTTCCTCTCCGAGCGAGCCGATTTCACCATATCTGGGGTGTTGCAGCGGGTTCGCGGTGGACGACCACAGCTTCACCCGCCGCGCCTACCATCTACGGCAACCTCGGCTCGTGAATAATCCGGGTTCGTAACATATTGATAACAAAACAAATATATCAACTCTGTGGCTG
>JAUXEH010000076.1 GCA_030620655.1 Candidatus Aminicenantota bacterium
GACATTAGAAAAAAGGATTCATGAATTGGATGTGTCGGCAGCTTTTATGAATAATTCAGGCACCTGAGTTATTCACGAGTGGAGATCGCGGCAGATGCGAGGCGACGGCCCATGAAGGTGTGGTCGTCCACTCCGAGTGGGCCGCAACGATGCAGATGCTGTGAGATCCGCTCGCCCGGAGGGTAAGAATTGCTGAATTTAGATGAACATACTCCTTACATATTTATGGGATTATCGGCAATTCTTATGAATGACTCAGGTTATTTGAAGATGTCACGGTGATTGACCTGCACTTTGTATTTCATATCCTTGAGATGCTCGCCCAGGATCTCTGCCAGGACAACGGAGCGATGTTTGCCTCCGGTGCATCCCACGGCAACCGTGACATAGCTTTTGCCTTCCTCGACGAAGTTGGGCATCAGGTAATCGACAAAGCGGAACATCTCCTGAACAAAACGCGTCGTCTCGGGAGCCTCAGTCACATAAGCGCGCACCTTCGCATTCTTCCCGGTCTTGTCCCGCAGCTCGTCCACATAGAAGGGATTTGGCAGAAACCGCGTGTCGAAGACAAGGTCGGAATCCATGGGGAGGCCGTATTTGTATCCGAAGCTGACCACCATCACCTGCATCCTGACGGTAGACTGCTGGACGAACCTTCGGATCAGGATCTTTTTCAGATCATTGATGTTGGTGTCGGTGGTGTTTATGACCTCGTCCGACAGGTTCTTTATCTCGGCCAGTCGTTTCCGCTCCAACGCCACACTTTCCCGGATAGAACCACGGTCCTTTATGGGATGCGGCCGCCGGCTCTCGCTGAATCTTTTTATAAGAGTCTCATCGGATGCATCCAGGAAGATAACACGGGGACGGATTTCCTGCCGGATTCGGCGCAGCACCCTGGGGAATTCGGTCAGGAATCCGGCTTCCCGGATGTCCATGGTCAAGGCCACTTTCTCGATCTCGACTTCACGCCTCTTCCAGAGGTCGACGAAATTGGGGATCAGCTTGGTCGGCAGGTTGTCCAGACAGTAATATCCAAAATCCTCTAAAAAGCGGCTTACCGAGGTCTTACCCGAACCCGAGAGACCGGTGATGATCAAGAACCTGTCGTCCAGCAATCTCTTCAATTTGGCCATCTTAGCGAGACGATAGGGCACGGTCCAGGCGCCGGGCTATCTCATGCGGCGCATGATACCCTTTTTTCCTCAGGATGTGGACCTTGCAGGCCACCTCGATCAGGGTAGCGATGTTACGGCCCGGAGCCACCGGGATGGTGACCTGGGGCACTGCAACACCCAGGATCTCGAACTTTTCGGGCGTCTCCAGCCCCAGCCGGTCGTACTCTTTGCCGGCCTCCCACCTTTCCAGGTAGATGACCAGATCGATCTCTGACCGTCGGCAGATCGATGAGGCTCCGAAGATCTGCTCTATGTTGATGATGCTCAGGCCTCGAATCTCCATGAAGTTCTGGCTCAAGGGCGGTGCGGAACCCATGAGCGTGCCCGCCTCGCTCTTCCTGATCTGAGTCACATCGTCCGATACGAACATGTTGCCGCGCGAGATCAACTCCAAGGCGCTCTCGCTTTTTCCCACACCGCTGTCCCCCAGGATCAGGACTCCCAGACCGACGATCTGTAACAGGCCGCCGGATACCACGATCCGGTTCGGGAAAAAATCGGAGAGGATCCGTCGGATCCCCTCAACGCATTGTCTTTTTGAGAGGGGAGAACGAAAAACGGCGACCCTGTACCGCCGAGCCAGGGCCTCCGCCTCATCCGGGACTTTCCGGCCTTCCACGAAGATCACGCAGGCGACGCCTTTCCTGAAACGTTCGGTGAGCCGGGCCCGCCTCTCTTCCAGAGATAGGCCGGCAAGCGCTTCCGTGTCTTCATGATCCCAGACCTGAAGATTGGAAAAGACCCGCCCGGAGGCATCGGCCTTGATTTTTTTGGGGAACCCAACCTCTTGGAAGGGAGCCTCCAAACGGAGGACCTCCCGGGCTTTAGAGAAAAAATCCTTCACATTGGCAGGGGAAAAACCAGCCGTCCGGTTACTCATTTATCCTGTTCTCTTCCTCCCGAATGATATCCACGAGGGAAGCGGCGTCACGGCTTCCCAGCATCCGTTCGACCAGAGCATCGGCCTTGCGCACAAGATGAGCGACTGCGGCCAGGATCTGGAGATTGAGGCTGGGATTTTCCGGTGAAGAGACAACAACAAAAAAAATGTGGGATGGGCTTCCGTCCGGGGCGTGAAAATCCACACCTCTTCGTGATATGGCAAGCATGATAAGCGGGTCCTTGACGGATTTGATCTTGCAGTGAGGGATGGCCACACCGTCTCCGATGGCCGTACTGCCCAACTCTTCCCTCTGGAGCAGCTTCTCGTACAGCTCTTTTTCTTTCCCGATCCGGTTACTTTTCTTGAGAAAGCCCACCATCTCCCGAAGAACCTCATCCCGTTCCCGGCTTTCCAGGTCAGGAAGGACCATGTCCTGCACCAGTAGATTGGCAACCTTCACTCTGCTATCTCTCTCTCAGGTCTACTCGGGCTCGATCAGACCGAAATGTCCGTCTTTTCTCCGGAACAGCACCGCCCACTTTTCCGTATCGAATTTCCTGAAAACCAAGACTTCATCGCGACTTGATTCGAACAGGAGGACGGCCTCATCCACGGGCATGGGTTTCATGTAATATTTGCGGCTGCGGAAGACACGCCTCTCCGATTCCAGCGGAGCCTCGGACACAGCGGCCGTAGCGGATTCCTTGGCCTTCCGCCGCTTGCGTTCCCTCAGCTTCTCTTTCTCTTTTTTTGCCCGCCTCTCTATGTTATCGAAGGCATCGCCCAGCGAGCCGGACATGTCCCTGGTCTCGCTCACGGAATTCAGGGTGGCACCTTTTGTCTTGACGTTGATCTCAACCTTGCTCCGGTATTTCTCTACCGAGAGGATCAAGTGCGCCTCCAGAGGATAGCCGAGGAGTTTCTCTAGGGAAGCCATCCTTCGTTCACAGTACTTTTCTATATCCGGTGTGAGTTCGGCTTGACGCGCGGTGTAAGTGATGGTCATTACGTTCCCTCCATCCAGTATTTTCGTTTACGAATGTGCGAGGGGGGAATGGACAGCTGCTTCCGGTATTTGGCAACTGTCCGACGGGCGATCCTGAAATTCTCCCTCGCCAGGTTGGTCTCGATCTCGATGTCGCTGAGGGGCTGGTTCTTGTCCTCGTTCTCCACCATCTTGCGGATACACTCCTTCACTCGCAAGGAGGAGACTTCCTCGCCGAAATCTCCAGAAAGGGATTTGTGGAAAAAATACTTAAGCGAGAAGATCCCCCGGGGTGTCAGCATGTGCTTATTGGCGACCACTCTTCCTACTGTGGACTCATGGACACCGATTTCCTGAGCCAGTTCCACCAATGTCAGAGGTTTGATGTAATCCAGCCCCAACTCGAGAAAGTCTGCCTGTTTATCGACGATGAAGCGAGCGACTTTGTATATGGTGTTCTTGCGCTGGTCCAGGCTGCGCAGGAACCAAAAAGCCTTTTTCATGTTGTCTTTTAAATAACGGCGGGCTTCGCTGTCCTCACGGGACGCCTGCGCCAGCATCCTCTTGTAGTAGCTGTTGATGCGAAGCCGCGGCATCCCCTCATCATTGAGGGTAATCTTGAGTTCCCCGTCTTCTTTGGTCACGATGATGTCCGGGACCACATAGCTCGTTTTTTCCTGACTATACTTCCGGCCCGGAGTCGGGTCCAGTCTCTTTATGACATCAATATGCGCCTTTACGGTTTCTCGAGACAGGCCCAGCTCCTTGGCGAGCACGGAGAAATCGGACTTCTCCAGGAGGAAGAGATAATCCTGCACGATTTTTTTCGTGACCTCGTCCTTTATGCCGAAATACTCCATCTGGACCAGAAGCGATTCCTGCAGCGAAAGGCTTCCGGCGCCCACGGGGTCGAACCGCTTGATCTTCTCGCGAATGGCCTCCACCTGCTCGCAGTCCGCCCCAATACCGGTACAGACCTCCTCGAGGGATATGGTCAGGTACCCGTCTTCATTGATGTTGCCTATGATGTACTGGGAGATCTCTTTTTCTTTGGGATCGAAGAATGTGAGGTTGGCCTGCCAGTCCAGATGATCCCAGAGCGAGAGCGAGCGGGAGATGATATTCTCCAGCATCGGAGCTTCTTTTTTTTCAAAGGACAAGGAGCGGAAGCCGTTATCGAAGTATTCCTGGAAATACGTCTCGAACTCTTTGTCGTCGACCAGGCTGTCCGCATCGAAGGCTTCTGTTTCTGCGGCCTCGGTCTTGCTTTCCTTCTCCGTTTCCTCCGACTTCTCAGGAGCCGTTTCTTCCTGGACTTCAAGCAGGGGATTTTGCGACAGCTCGGTGTCGATTATCTCGATCAGCTCCAGATTGGTCAGGGGGAGGAGTTTGATGGCCTGCTGCAGAGCGGGTGCCAGGATGAGTCTTTGAACCTGTCTCTGATGAAGCTGTTGTTTGAGCTCCATGATCAGTCCAGATAAAAACCTTCCCCCAGATAGCTCTGCTGGACTTCGAATGAAGCCACCAATTCCTCCGGGGAGCCTTCTTTTAGGATCCTTCCCTTGTCAATGATGTAGGCCCGGTCGGTGATCTTAAGTGTCTCGCGAACACTGTGATCGGTGATCAGCAGGCCCAGGCCCCGAGCGCGCAAAGAGAGGATGAGCTCCTGGAGATCCGCGATCGCCAGGGGATCGATCCCGGTGAACGGCTCATCCAGGAGTATGTATTCCGGCTCCGCGACCAGGGCTCGGGCGATCTCCAGCCTCCGCCGCTCTCCCCCCGAAAGGGTATAAGCCTTGGCATCCGCCAGCCTGAGCAATCCGAGCTCCTTGAGGATGCTGTCGGGGTCTCCGGTACGAATGGTGGTATAATCGCGGCTCATTTCCCTGATGGACAGAAGGTTGTCGCGCACACTCAACCTGCGGAACGCAGAGGGCTCCTGCGGGAGGAGGCAGAGCCCGCGGCGCGCGCGAGCATACATGGGAAGATGAGTGATCTCCTCTTCGTCCAGATAAACATGGCCCCTGTCCGAAGGTACCAGCCCGAGGATCATGGAAAACGTCGTGGTCTTGCCGGCACCGTTCGGCCCCAGGAGACCAATGATCTCTCCCTTACGGACTTTGACGGACACGTCATCGACGACCTTTTTTCTGTGATAGCTTTTTTCCAGACCCAACGCTTCCAGCTGATACTTCATCACTCACGACTATTTTTTTATGATGGTCTCGGACCTTTCCCTGCCTCTATTTTCGACGACGATTCTATCATCGGCAAGGTAAAAAGTCAATTTGTCTCCCCGGACCCGGCCCTTCTGCTGGTGAGTCAGGATCGGATTTCCCTTCAGTATGATGGTCTCTTTTTCCAGATCAAAAACGGCTTCCTGGCCCCGCGCTTCATAAAGTTCGCGAGTTATCCTGACCTCTCCCTGTGCGAGCAGGCTCTGTATTTTATTGTCCTTTTCACTGAGATGGATATTGAGGCGGTCCGCCTTAAGCCTCGCGGTCTCCACCTTGACCGTGACCTCGCCGGTGTAGTTCAATTGCCTGTCATCAGGCCGGTAGTCCAGGGTTTCCGCGGTGATCTCGAGTTCGTACTCCTCCTCGTCCTTGGGGTTGACCGTAATGTGCGTCTCCACCCCCTTGCTGCATGTCAGGCGTCCCAATTCCCGGAGGATGGTCATTTCTTGAGTCATCAACGTCTCTTTACCCTGCCAGACCTTCACATCACCCGTAAATAGAAAACGTCTGTTCTCACCGGAATATCTCATGTCATCCGCCTTGATGAAGACGGAACCGCCTCCCCCGAAAAAACCGATCGCAGGCTTTTCGGCCTGCGGCGAAGTCAAAATGACATTGATACCTCCGGCCGCGGTCAGGTTCCGGCTGTCGAGCCTGATGTCCAGGGAATCGGCCTCGATCTCGTAATCCCCAGCCTTGATCCTTGCCCTCGATTCATCGCCGCTTTCCACGCGCAGGACCTGGTTCCGGCCCTTGAGGGACAGTGTCCCCCCCCTCACCGTGCGGCTCTCCCCTCCTCTCTGCTCCGCCATGGTGACCCGCCCTTTGGCCTGCAGTTCCTTCAATCCTCCCTTGCGGTTGAAATCTATATCCAGGCGTTCGGCCTCGATCTCGATGAACTCTCCTCCCGGCTCCTCCTGCCGCATATAACATTTCCCCTCGGCTTCCAGGGATCGGATTGTCTGGGAGCTGTGCCAGGCCCGGACAACAATCTTTTGGGCCCGGAGTTCCCTGCGCTCAAACCGATCCGCCCGCTGTTGAGTGTCTTCAGGGTCGGCCTCACCCTGCTCAACCATAACAATATGGGCATCTCCCTGCATGAAGATCGACTTGAGGTTTTCCTTATCTGCAAACAGCTCGAACCGGATAAGCGACGCACGCGCGAAACTGCCCTCGGAATCTATGCGCGCATCTCCCCGGATGGTCCCTGCCGCCCTTGTGTGCAGGTAATCCAGTTCGTCTCCCTGAATCTGCACAATACGGGAAGGATCCGAGGCAGTCGTCACGCGGAGATCGACCTCCTCCCGCAATATCAAACGCTGGGGAACTGCCCGATACACAGCTTTCTTTGCCGAGCCTGAGATCCGGTCTGAAAAAAATCGTACCGGGAAATCTGTGCGCAGGGTCTCCTGCTCGGTCTGGTATTCGAGAGATTCAGATTCCACCCGGAGGTCCCCGGCCTTCATTGAGGCCGCCCCCAGCATCCGGAAGAAAGCGTTCTCACGATCATGCACGATCTCCCGCGCCTCGAGGACAATATCCTCTCCATCGGCCCGGCCGGGGAATGTGAGCTGGACATCGCCCTCCAAGTGATACAGGCCGTCCTGGCCGATGTAGTGTCTGGCCGCCCGGACTTCTAGGTGAAGTTTTCCCTTCCTCAGTTGAAAATGCTGGATCTTTTCCGTTGTCTCCACCTTCTGCTCTGCGATCTTGCTCTCCACCACAGGGACTTTCGGCTTGAGACGGGAGCGGCTGACAAAGTTCTGGACGATCAGGTAGATGGCCCCCAGCATGAAAAGGGCAATGAACACCTTGAATATCAGGGCCGGGCGGATCCTTGGCTTTTTCATAGCTGTTCCTATTATACCCTGTATGCTCATTGAATTGCATGGAGATGTTTCCGGCTTCCGCCGGGAAGGTCGGGAATCGTTCCGGGAGCCCCGGGGCCCAGCTCACACCGGGGATGCCCCGGCCGGACGCATGTCCTCCAGGATCAGAGAAAGGCGTTCCTCGCCCAGATAATCCTTGATCTGGAGCGAGTAGGCCACGGAGATCCGGGAGCCCCTGCTGATAGAATCGAGCCAATCTCCCTTGCCCCAGCCTACGGCGTCAAAATAGCGGCCGTTGTGTTTCAGGAGGAGCTTGATGTGCCGCTCCTTAAGCAGGCGAGGTGCGGATGCGACTTCGACATCGTCCGTCACAAAGATGGGCTTGGGGTTGCCGGCCCCGAACGGCGAAAGATGGGAAAAACAATCGAGGAAGGCCGTGCCGATCTCATCGAAGTCGAGTCGGGTATCGATCCGGATCTTGCGCTTGAGATCCTCTTCCGTGATGCGATCGGCCGCATAGGTGTTCATGGCCTGTTTGAGCGGGAGCAGATTGGACATGGGCAGCTCGCAGCCTACGGCCATGGGGTGCCCTCCGTAATTGTTGAAATAATGACGGCAGTGGTCCATGCACTCGATAAGAGGAAATTCCCGGATGCTGCGACCCGATCCGTTGGCCTTCCCGTCCTCATAAGCAAACAGCAGAACAGGCCGGTGGAAATCCTCCTTGAGCTTGGAGGCCACGATCCCGATGACACCCCGGTGCCATTCTTCACACCCCAGGACAAGCAGTTTATAGCGTTGGTCCAGGGCGTTCGAGCGGATCCGCCGGGTCGCCTGTGTATAGATATTCTTCTCGATCGACTGCCGTGTCACGTTCATGTCGTTCAGCTCGGAGGCCAATCTGTCGGTCTCCTCTGCCGATTCTGAGAAGAACAGCTCCACAGCCAGATCCGCTTTCCCCATTCGGCCGGCCGCATTGATCCGGGGTGCGATGCGGAAGGCCACATCCGGCACCCGGATGCTCTTCCCCTTCAGGCCGCAGACGGAGAGGAGGCTTTTCAGACCCTGGTTGGAAACCCGCTCCAGTCCCTGCAGCCCATGTTTGACAAAAAGCCTGTTTTCTCCGGTCAGTGACACGATGTCCGCCACGGTCCCGATGGACACCAGCTTCAGGTAATGCGGGACCTGATACTCCTTGGGATGCCCCTGGAACAGGGCCTGGATGAGCTTAAAAACCACACCGACGCCGGCCAGGCTCCGCTGCGGGTAACCGGAATCAGCCAGCACGGGATTGAGCACCGCGAGCGCCTCCGGGAGCTGGTCCCCCGGCAGATGGTGATCCGTGATGATGACATCCGTTCCCAGCCTGGAGGCCTCACGCACGAAATCGACAGCTTTGATACCGCAGTCCACGCTGATGACGACGCGTGCCTGCCTCTCTTCAACGATCCGGATGTGTCCGGGCTTGAGGCCGTAGCCTTCCCCCAGCCGGTCCGGGATGTAGTAATCCACCTCAGCCCCCAGAGTGGCGAGGGCCCGGGTGAGGATGACCACGGAAAACACACCATCCACGTCGTAATCCCCGAAGATCAATACCTTCTCGCCCCGGGCACCCGCTTTTCGGAGCCTCTCCACCGCCGCTCGCATGCCCTTCAGGAGAAACGGATCGTGCAGATCCGCCAGCGTTCCGTGCAGGAAGCTGTGGGCTTTTTCGGGGTCGGTGATCTTCCGGTTGGCCAGGATCCGGGCGATCTGCACGGGCAGCTTCAAGGCTCCTGCCAGGGTTTCGGCCTGTGCGTCATTTTCGGAGAATATCCAGTCCGTCTCGTTCATTTGGCCCCTAACCATACCACAACTCCCCTCCCGCCTCAATGGCCATCCAATCCAAGTACGCATCTCCAAAACCGTGTTGATTATTAGCCTGGATCAGTTTGGTAAGCTGAAGAGGAAGCCGTCCGGAGGCGAGCGGGCATGGTTCCTCGAAGAGGAGAGCGAGCCGAGGAATTAGGTGAGTTTCCTCGCTGGGGAAAATCACCGGGCTGACGTTTCAGCTTGCCTGACTGATTCTATATTACGGTTTTTGGAATGCTTACCCTCCTCCGGGCTTCGTTGACTTTGGGCGGACCGAAAAATATAATGGCAGTGCCGCCATGATCAACCTCAAGGAAAAGCTCTCCCGAACCCGCCGGAACATTAAGCACCGGATCGACGAGCTGCTGGCCAGCCATAAGAACCGGGAGGAGATCCTGGATGATCTGATGGAAACACTCATCCTGGCGGACATCGGGATATCTACTACTGAAAAGATCATCGAACATCTGCGGGAGAACAGCCGGAAAACCGACTCTCCGGAGGGGATCCGCGCTCTGCTGCAGAAGGAGATCGTCGCCATCCTCTCCCAGCAGCCGGTCGAAGTCGGGCTGGAACAACCCCAGTCCGTGGCCGTATTCGTAGGGGTCAACGGCGGAGGCAAGACCACCTCCCTCGCAAAACTGGCTCGACATTACCAGTCAAACGGGAAGCAGGTCATGATGGTGGCGGCAGACACATTCCGGGCCGCGGCCCAGGAGCAGCTGTCCATCTGGGGAAAACGGCTGAACATCCCGGTCATCCGTGGTCAGTACGGGGCCGATCCGGCCTCCGTCACCTATGATGCGCTTCAGTCGTTCAAGGCCAAACAGTTCGATCTCCTTTTGATCGACACCGCAGGCCGGATTCACACCAATGCCAACCTCATGAGCGAGCTCGAAAAGATCCAGAAGATCATCTCCCGTGAGTTCGTACGGGCCCCCCAAGAAGTGTTCCTGGTACTGGACGCCAGTATTGGACAGAACGCACTGATCCAGGCTCGAGAATTTCTGAAATTCTCCGGCCTCACGGGCATTTTTCTGTCCAAGCTGGACGGCACCGCCAGGGGCGGCTGCGCTCTCAGCATCGTGGATGAACTGCGGCTGCCAATAAAATTCATCGGCATCGGAGAAGGAGACTCGGACATCCTTCCCTTTTCTCCCGTGGAATTCGCCGACGCGCTGCTCTCATGAACACTCGCATCCAAGACGCAGACTACCTGGAGATGTGCTATGCCCTGGCCGAAAAGGCCCGGGGGCACACCAGCCCCAACCCCTATGTGGGAGCGGTGATCGTGCGTGCCGGCCGGGTCGTGGGCTGGGGGTACCATGAAAAGGCCGGGAAGCCGCACGCGGAGGTCACAGCCCTGGAGCGGGCGGGGCGGCATGCCAGGGGAGCCACGGCCTATATTACACTGGAGCCATGCGTTCACTGGGGCCGTACGCCTCCCTGTATCGACCGTGTCCGGCAGTCGGGCCTGAAACGGGTCGTCGTCTCAGATTACGACCCGAATCCACAGGTTCACCGCAAGGGTATCCGCAGGATGCGGGAAGCGGGGATCCAGGTTTCCGTGGGATTGCTGAAGGAAAAAAACCGCAAGCTGAACGAGGTCTACTTCAAATTCGTCACACAGAAGGTTCCTTTCGTGATCCTCAAGGCCGCGGTCTCCCTTGACGGTAAGATCGCGACCTCAACCTCGGCCTCGCAGTGGATCTCCTCCCCGGCTACTCGGGAATACATCCATCTGGTCAGGGGAGAATATGATGCCGTCCTGGTAGGGATCAACACGATCATCCGGGACGATCCCATGCTCACCGTGCGGCATTCGCACTGGCGGGGGAAGAAACAGCTCCGGATCATCCTGGATTCCGGATTGAGGTTACCCCTCAGGGCCCGGATCCTGGAGACTCTATCCCGCGGTGACCTCCTGATCTTCACCGGCCCACATGTGCCCCCACGCAAGAGAAAGGCCCTGGAAAAAAAAGGCGCGCGCATAGTTTCTGTTTCCCTCTCGCAGGGACGTCTGGATCTCCGGGAGGTCCTGGCATGGCTGGCACGACACGAGATCTCCAGCGTCCTGGTGGAGGGGGGAGGCCGGGTCCACACGGACTTCCTGGAGAAGCGCC
>JAUXEH010000010.1 GCA_030620655.1 Candidatus Aminicenantota bacterium
ACGTGATATATCGACATTTTTTATGAATTGGTCAGGAGCCTGAGTTATTCACGAGTCGAGGTTGCGGCAGATGGAAGGCATGGAGGGCGAAGCTGTGGTTTACCACCGCGAGACCCGATATAACGCATCAGATGCCGTGAGATCGGCTCGCCCGGAGGGTAAAAGATGCCTGCATTTGGTGCAAAAGAGTTTTTCGATTGGAAGTGTCGGCAGCTTTTATGAATTAGTCAGGTTAGCCGACTAAACAGAAGTAGGCCCATGTTACGAACTTCTGGAAGACGAAAGGGATTCACTCTCATCGAGATGCTGACGGCCATGGCCATCGTGGCGGTGCTGGCCATGGTTGCGGTTCCCCTTGCCAAGGTCACCGTGAAACGCGGACGGGAGATCGAGCTGCGCAGGAGCCTCAGGATCATCCGCCAGGCCATCGACGAATATAAAAAAATGGCGGATGAGAAAAAGTTCGAGGTGGAAGAGGACACCGAGGGATATCCCCCGGATCTGGAAACGCTGATCGAGGGGGTGGAGGTGACAGAGTCCCAAGACGGGTCAGAGGTCACGAAAACGGTGAAATTCCTGCGCCGCATTCCCAGAGACCCCATGATGGGTTCCTATGAATGGGGCCTGCGTTCCTACCAGGACGACCACGACTCGACTTCCTGGGGAGGAGAGAATGTCTTCGATGTCTACACGCTCAGCCAAGGTATAGCCCTAGACGGTACATTCTACAGAGAATGGTGAGCGGCACGACCTTCCGCTCGGGAGGAAGAGTTACGATGGAAAAAGCACAAAATCATCGCGGGTTCACCCTGATCGAAATGGTCATCGTGCTGGCCCTGATCGGGATCCTGGTGGGAGTGGGCATTCCCCAGTACAAGTCCTCCCTCAAACGCGGTCGTGAAGCCGTGCTCCAGGAAAACCTGCACACCCTGCGGGTCATGCTCAACCAGTATTACATCGACAAGAAGAAATACCCGATGACTCTTTATGCCCTGGTCGACGAGGGATACCTGCACTCCATGCCCTGGGATCCCATCACAAAGTCGAACGAGACCTGGGAAGAGGTGATGGAGGAGCTGACCGAAGACGACATGCTTTCGGGAGTTATCCCCGGCGTGGCGGATGTCCGCTCCACCGCCGAGGGAGTGGGCCTGGACGGGACACCCTACAACACGTGGTAAAAACACACATGGAGGGTCCTGCCCGCAGCGAGAACGGTTTCATGCTCCTCATCGTTATGTTCGCGATCTTCCTGCTCACCCTGGGCCTCATGCTGGCCATGCCGGTGTGGCAGACCCAGATCCAGCGCGAGCTGGAGGTGGAACTTATCTTCCGGGGAGAGCAGTACGTCGAGGCCGTACGCGTCTTCCAGACTAAGAATCCCGGCAATTTCCCATCCAGCTTCGATGAGCTCCTGGAAGAAAAATTTATCCGCCGCCTCTACCCAGACCCCATGGCCGAGGAGGGCGAATGGAACGTGATCCTGCTGTACGATCGAACACCCGCCCAGAGCCAGAGGGGGGCCCGCAGCACGCGCGCGGCTCGAAGAAGGGGCACGGCCGGCGCTCAGCCACAGCAGCAGCAGGCCCAAGCCCCGCAGCGGATCCTGATCGCGCCTCAAAGTGCCCTGGACGCCATCGAGAATGCCCGTATCATAGGGGTGGTCAGCAGTTCAGACCAACAGTCCATACGCATCCACAACGAACAGACATCTTACGATAAATGGCTCTTTTTCTACGGTCAGGATCCGGAAAAAATGCCTGAGATCGTCTACTACGGCCAGGAAAAAAAGGACGAATGAGTTCCTTGCGCATCCTCGTCGTCGCAGGGGAAAGTTCGGGGGACATGCACGGAGCCGCACTGGTGCAGGCCTTTCGGGAGCTCGAACCCCGCGCGGAGCTATTCGGCGTGGGCGGAGCCAGGATGCGTCAGGCCGGGGTTCGCCTGATCGGCACCGTGGAAGACCTGGCGGTGGTGGGAGTCTTTGAGATCATCACACAGCTTCCCCGGATAAGACGCGTCTTCAACCGGATCAAACGGGAGGTCCGGAGC
Organism: Candidatus Aminicenantota bacterium; assembly: GCA_030620655.1. GTDB lineage: Bacteria > Acidobacteriota > Aminicenantia > Aminicenantales > Aminicenantaceae > JAUXEH01. The sequence goes on from JAUXEH010000010.1 coordinate 2,053, forward strand.
CAAGGCCCTCAGGCCGCCGTGCTGATCGACTCACCGGATTTCAACCTTCGCCTGGCAGGATTCCTCAAGAAACAGCGCATACCGGTGCTGTACTACATCAGCCCCACGGTGTGGGCCTGGAGGAAGAACCGGCTCAAGACCATCCGGAAGACCGTGAACAAGATGATGCTGATCTTCCCCTTTGAGCAGCCCATCTATAGGGAAAACGGCATACCATCCGTCTTTGTCGGCCACCCCCTCCTGGAGCAGATCCACACCCCTGCGGCCAAGGAGGATACCTTCCTCAGGCACGGCTTCGATATCGATCGGCCCCTCGTGATTCTCCTTCCGGGCAGCCGCAGGATCGAGATACGCCACCATATGCCCACCCTGATGGCCTCGGCAGCCCAGATCAAGAAAGCGGCCAAAGCCCAATTCGCACTGCCCCTGGCGGAAAACCTGGAGCGCGATGACGTCCAGGGCTTCATACCTCCGGATCTTGAACAGGATATCCTCGTCATTGAAGACACACTGCAATACCAGGATGTCCTGGCAGCCGGTGACCTGGCACTTTCCGCCTGTGGGACGGCCAACCTGGATGCCGCCCTGCTCGAAACCCCGGTCGTGGCTTTTTACCGGGTCTCTCCGCTGACCTACTCCCTGGGGAAGCCCTTCGTCAAGGTCGACCGCTACAGTATCGTCAACATCCTGGCCGGGACAGACGTCATCCCCGAACTGATCCAGCGAAATTTCACTCCGGACAATCTCACACGGGAAGCCCTCCACCTCCTTGGCTCCGACGCAGGGCGGGATGCAATGACAGAGAAATTTCGTGAGATCCGGGAGTCTCTGGGCAAGCTGGAGGCATCCCGCCGGGCCGCCGAGGAACTCGCCTCCCTCCTGACACAAAGCCCTCTCCCCTCCCCTCCGGTCATGAAGACCGGACCAGAGGGACGAAGCGCACAGGGATCAGGGTCTTCCGATTGAACCTGTGGCGGCCATGTGTGACCATGACCAGGTCCTGGAAGGCCACCCCCACAGGAATGATCATTCGGCCGCTCTCCCGCAGCTGCGCCTGAAGCGCCCCCGGGATCTTCCCCGGCGCGGCCGTGACCATGATGCCGTCATAGGGCGCGAACTTGTCCCAGCCCAGCGCCCCGTCACCGATCCTGAACCGGATGTTCTTATACTGTAAATCATCCAGGGCTTTCCTGGCCCTGCTTGTGAGGCCGGGCAGGATCTCGACAGTGCAGACCGAGTCCACCAATTCGGCCAGGACTGCTGTCTGGTAACCCGAGCCGGTCCCGATCTCGAGGACGCTGTGATGGGGCTGCAGTTCAAGGGCCTGGGTCATGTAAGCGACGATATAGGGCTGCGATATGGTCTGTCCCTCGCCTATAGAGAGGGGCTCGTCGTTGTACGCATGCCGCCTCATGTCTTCGGGGACAAAAAGGTGGCGTGGGACCTTCCCCATGGCCCTCAGGACCCGCTCATCCCGGATGTCCCGGGACCTGAGCTGGGACTCGACCATGCGCTCTCTCATCCCCTCATACCGTGGGTCATTCATGATATATGCCGACCTCTATGGATTAAAACCATTATACACTAATGTCGGCATCTATCACCCTACGGGCGAGAGGATCTCACAGCATCTGCTGCACAGCAGTTCTGCTAATAGGCGCGCGCGAAATAGACCTGTTTCCGGCCTTCCCCTCCGCAACATATGCAGGGACCCGAATCGTCCGTGCGGTCGGCATCCATCAGCACGACTCGGATGGTGGCCATGGTCTCCTCCTTGATCCGGTCCTCACAATCGTGCCCGCCGCACCACCGCGTCCTGATAAATCCCCGGCGGGTCTCGATGACGGACTTGAATTCCTCGTAGTCCTTGACCTCGTGCGTGTTGTCCTCGCGGAACCGTAAAGCCTGATCGAAAAGGGTCTGTTGGATCTCGGCCAGCAGGCTCTGCACCTGCCGGGCCAGGTTATCCAGCGACAGCGGCTGCTTTTCCCGGGTGTCGCGCCGCGCGGCCAGGGCCGTGTGATTCTTTACATCCCTCGGCCCAATCTCGAGCCGAAGGGGCACGCCCCGCATCTCCCATTCGGAGAATTTCCAGCCGGGAGTGAATTCCTCTCTGTCATCCAGTTTGACACGTACTCCGGCCTCTTTCAGGGCCTGAGCGGCGTTCTGCGCCACGGGCAGGACCGTATCCCTCCAATCCTTTCCCACGGTAATGGGAACGATCACCACCTGCACAGGGGCAACACGCGGAGGGAACCTCAACCCCGAATCATCTCCGTGGGCCATGACCACGGCCCCGACCAAACGCGTGGATACTCCCCAGGACGTCTGCCAGGCATACTGCAGCTGCTGATCCTGGTCTTCGAACCTGATGTTGAAGACTTTCGAAAAATGCTGTCCCAGGTTGTGTGAGGTCCCCATCTGAAGGGCCTTGCCGTCCGTCATCAGGGCCTCGATGCAGTACGTCATGTCGGCGCCGGCGAATTTCTCCTTGTCCGTCTTTTCCCCCGAGATCACAGGAATGGCCAGCTCGGTCTCGGAAAACTCCCGGTAAAGGTCGAGGATCTTCAGGGTCTCGACCTGCGCTTCCTCTGCTGTCGCGTGGGCCGTATGGCCCTCCTGCCACAGGAATTCCGTCGTGCGCAGAAACGGGCGTGTGACCTTTTCCCAGCGGACTATGTTGGCCCACTGGTTGATCAGCACCGGCAGGTCCCGGTAGGACTTGATCCACTTGGAATACATGCTGCCGATGATGGCCTCGGAAGTGGGACGCACAGCCAGGCGCTCTTCCAGCTCGTCGTTCCCTCCGTGCGTGACCCAGGCCACCTCCGGTGAGAATCCTTCCAGGTGTTCCGCCTCTTTCTGGAGTAAGCTCTCGGGGATGAATATGGGGAAATAGGCGTTCTCGTGACCACTTTCCTTTATGCGTTTGTCCATCAAGGACTGGATGTGCTCCCATACCGCGTAGCCATAGGGTCGGATGACCATCATCCCCTTTATGGGGGCGTAATCTGCCAGCTCGGCCTTGCGGATGACATCAATGTACCAGCGGGAGTAATCCTCGCTCTTGGCTGTTATATTCTTCACTAAACGTTCATTTTCAACCACTTCGTGCTCCCAAATTCGATTCTCGGTCATTCTATCCCCGCCCCCTGTTTTTGTCAAGAAAGCACAACCTTCGCGCCTCTGACTTAACGTGCCCTGCTTGCCTCACGCCGACAGGGTGTGAAAGGTATGCTCTCAGAGGGTTATCCAGGAAAATGCTGGCATTACACGAGTTAACCAAAAACGATCAGGTTGCCCGTTTTTCAGGGGTAAGAGGGACGGTAGCATCGGTCACCATATTTTCACCCCCTGATTCATCCTCAAAGGTGATTGTCCCAAGAATTCGAGTGTGGCATTGTTATGTCACCCTGATTTTCGTCAAGGAAAAGGAAGCGAATATGGCGAAGCCCGGAATCAACGACAGGTTTTTGGAAACGACATTCCAGGAACAAGGTTTTGACATGCCCCTCCCCACTGTTGTCGAAGGAGTCAATGCTTCCGGCGACAGTTTTACGGAGAAAACCGTCTTGTCCTACATCAGCCAGAACGGTTCCTCATTCTGGTTGACCACAGAAGTCATGATGGGCGGCGATTTGAGGTTGACCGTAGACCTGCCCAACGACCTGGCTGAAGACAAAGACCTGAAGCTGATCATCAAGGGAAAGGTCATCTTCCTGGAAGCGCCCAAGAATCAGAACGGCAGGCACCGCGTGTCGTTGAAATTTGAGAATAAATATATTATCGATGAAAGCAAATGAATCAGGACCCCATAGCGGACCGGTCCGGGAATTAGCCCTTTTGGATGATAGCAAAGGGCAAAATATCACCCATGGAATCATCTTTAAGAGGGATTGTGCTCCGGCCGATCATCTGCGAGAATCGAGGACGCCATGCGATTAGCCCAGGAAATCAGAAAGAACACCATACCCGGTAACTCACGCCCTAATAGAGCGGAACGCTGCTTCGACTTGTCTCTTTCCGTCAATGTCCACGGAATAGACGCCGAGGGCCTCGACTTCGAGGAAACCACCGAGCTGTCCACCATCAGTTCGCAGGAAGCGGTCTTCTGGCTCAAGAACAAGGTGGTGATCGGATCCAAACTGGTCCTTTCTCTCAACGTACCAAAAACCCTTATCCTGGAAAACCAGCTTAACCTGATCGTCTCGGGAGAGGTCATCTTCGCCAGCGCGGATCCCAGCACCCAGAATAAACAGCTGGTCTCCATCCAGCTGGACCGGCTGTACAAGATCCAGCCCATCTACACCTCCCGCTAGCCCCCTTCCAAACCGCCCCCATCAATTATCCCTCCCACCCTGTCCGCATAAACGCAGCTTGGTCCTCCTCCATCAATTATTCCTCCCTCATTCGCCAGATCAGCCCTTGCGCTGAGGGAGCGCAGAGGATAGTATTGACATTAGAAGGCCGTTTTTATAACATATCTCCAAATATGAGGAAAATCAGACACATATCAGTAAAAGGGATGAAAGCAGAACCACAATGACAAAAAAAGACACAAACGCCTTGGATGCAACAAAAATCAAAACGCTGATCTACTGCACTTCGGACCTGATCCTGGTCGGGATCGTCCGGGCGCTGGAAAGCTCCGGCGATGTAGATGTGGTCAGCGTGGAAAAGAGCACGATCGATTCCTTCCTGGCCGCCATCAAGGACCATAAACCCCAGGTCGTCCTGCTCACGACTTCGGAGCCCATGCCGAACCTGCGCGAAGTGTGTAAAGCCGTCCGCGATATCGCCGAGAATAACAAGATAAAAACACAGCTCATGCTTCTGGGCAACATCCCGTCGCACGAAGAAGTCGTGGGGTTGATGAATGTAGGCGTACGGGGCTATTTCGACCTGAACGAGTCCTCCGAACAGCTGGCCGAAGCCCTCCGGGTGGTGCACAAGGAAGAGATCTGGCTGCCGAGAGACAAAATGAGCAGCATCATGGACCGGATCATATCCGTGGTCGGCCGGGACCTCAAAGAGAAGACCCTGGACCAGCTCACCCCCACCGAATTCCAGGTCCTGCGGCTCATCGGCCAGGGAAAGAGCAACGATGAGATCGCCGACGCCATGTTCATCAGCAAAAACACGGTCCGGTCCCATATCAAGAGCATCTATGCGAAGATGGACACGCACAGCCGGCTTCAGCTCGCCCTGTATGCCATCAATTCGGCCCTATTCTAATCCGTTCGAGGTATATGACCATGGCAAATAAAACAACCACGAAGAAACAGAAAACAACCATCTTCGACGAAAAAGATATCCTGGCCGAAATGATCCGCAACCGGAGGGGGGAGTGGAGGTTCGACCTGCCGCTGCCGGTTATGGTGGAAGGGAAACTGCCCCAGGGGGATACCTTCCATGAAAAAACCACCCTGCAGAACATCAGTTCCGGAGGTGCCTATTTTACCCTGGACTCGGGCGTGACAGTGGGCACCAAGCTCAACCTCATCATCGATCTCCCTCCCAACCTGACCGAGGGTAAACGGGTGAGGCTCCGCCTGGGCGGGCTCACCGTGCGGTTGAGCAAATCGACCGGAGTCGGGAAAAAACAGGGTATCGCGCTGTGTTTTGACGAAGACTACGAGTTCATCTCTGAAGACGACAAACAAGGGAAATAGGCCATCCCCAGCGCCGGTCCTCTCAGGACCGAGAGGGCTGGATACGAAGCATGTTGATCGTTGCCCTTACCGGCGGAATCGCCACGGGAAAATCCATAGTCGCCGGAATCTGGCAGGAACTGGGCTGTTATATCCACCAAGCGGACCTGGCCGCCCGGGAGCTGATGGAACCCGGATCCCTGGTCTGGGAGAAGATCGCAGCGCATTTCGGATCCGACATCCTCGACCCGAAAACCCGAGCTGTCGACCGCAAACGGCTGGGTCGGAAGGTCTTCTCCAGCCCTCAGGACCGGGAATTCCTGAACCGCCTCATCCACCCCCTGGTGCTGGAAAATAAAAAAGCGGCCATCGCCCGGCTGCGGACCGGAGGGCGCTGCCGCATCTTCGTGTCAGAGGCCGCCCTGACCATCGAGGCCGGGTACACCGGCCTCTTCCACAAGGTGGTGGTCACCTACTGTCCCCACGAGGTCCAGATCGCAAGGTTGGAGGAGCGGGACGGGATCGGACGGGAGGAGGCCCTGCGCAAGATCGGCAGCCAGATGGCGGCCGAGGATAAGCGGGCCTACGCCGATTATATGATCCGGACCGAGGGATCTCTGGGGGCCACCATTGAGCAGGCGGAACAGGTCTACCGGTATCTTCTACAGGATTACCGGCTGCTCTTCCCGTCCGCCGACACGGTCTAATCCGCCCGGCCGGCCGTCTTCAGCGCGGCGGCCAGAAGTGGGATGAACAGCTCGTGCTGTCCCACAAAATAATATCCCCGACCCTTTCCCTGCAGGGGTCGCAGAACCACATTCTGTTCCGGCCGGTAGTGCCGGATGAAATCGCATACGGCGGTCGAAAAATCCTGCAGCCGGAAGCCGCGGTTTCGGACGTAGGAGACCGCCTTGAGGAAAACCTCGGGGAGGATGACCGCCGAACCCGCGTTCAGGTAGATCCCTCCCCCGTCCAGGTCCTGAACCAGCCGGCAGAACAGGAAAAAATCCCTGAGCGAGGCTTTTCCCAGCGCCTCGCCGGAAACACGGGGATGGAAATGGATGGTGTCCGTACCCAGCGCCACATGAACGGTGACTGGAATGCCCAATTGATATGCGGAAGCCAGCAGGCTGTAACTGAGAAAAGGAAGACCGGAATCGACCAGCATCCTGCCGACCGCCTCCCCCAACCCCAGGTCGAGCTTCGAGGCCTCCTCCACGGCTCCATTCAGCAGGTCGCCGGTCTCCCTGGCCATCCCGAAGTCCCCACTCCGGATCTGCTCCGCCACATCTTCCGAGGTCGCCCCGGCATGGGCCACCTCGAAATCGTGAATGATGCCGGCCCCGTTCAGCGCCAGGGCGGAGACCCAGCCCCGCTGCATGAGGTCGATTATTATCGGATTGAGCCCCACCTTGATGACGTGTGCTCCCATGCCCAGGATCATGCCGCGTTTCGATTCCCGGGCGGACACCCAGGCCCGGACCAGCGACCTGAGATCGCTGCCCCCCAGGATACGCGGCAGGCAGTCGATAAAATCCGCCAAGGAACCGCCGGTGTCCCACACCCGTGCGAAACTGTCGACACCCACCTTGCTCTCCCGCTCCTTCAGGGAGTAGGTCTTCAGCTCCGTGGGAAATAAGGGATCGACATCGTATTTACTCATCCGGCGGGAAGCTATTGAGAAGAGAGGTTTTTCAGATCCTGACCGGGACGGAATTTGATTCGTTTGCCTGCTTTAATCTTGATCTGTTTCTTGCGGCGGATGTCGCGGCCGTATCCCGTCTTCTTGGAGACGACCTTCAGGCTGGCGAATCCCCGGATCTCTATCTTTTCATTCTCCGCCAGGGATTTTTTCATGGCATCCAGGATCGCCTCCACTATCGACAAGGATTTTGCCCTGTTGAGATCCGACTTCTTTTCGATAGCGAGGGCAATATCGTTCTTGATCATCAAATTCTCCTTATCCTTGGTACCCGGCGGATTTTCTATATTTAAAGTATTGCAAATAAAAAGTCAAGATAAAATTGTTGACTTAAAAAAAACCCGATTCTATAATGAAAAAAAGTGATGAAATTCTTTTTCACCCTTGTTTTGCTGTTCACATGCTCCACCCTGAGCTTTCCCGGGATCCTGCGCATCACCGTGGACGCACCGATCCATCCCGTGACCTCCGAGTATATCTGCGACGCCCTCGACCGTGCGGACGAAGCCGGGCATTCTCTCGTGATCCTGGTCCTCAACACACCCGGCGGGCTGGACTCCTCCATGCGGGAGATCATCGAGAAGATCCTCGGAGCGCGCACCCCTGTCGCAGCCTATGTCAGCCCCAGCGGAGCCCGATCCGCCTCCGCGGGCTTTTTTATCGGGATCGCGTGCGACCTCTTTATCATGGCACCGGGAACCAACACCGGTGCGGCCTCTCCGGTCGGGATCTCCCTGACCGGCCAATCCATGGACGAGACCATGGCGAAAAAGGTGATGAACGACGCGGCCGCCTACATAAAAAGCATCGCGGAAAAACGGGGCCGCAATACAGAGCTGGCCGACGATGCCGTGCGCCTGGGCGCCTCCTATACCGAAGAAGAAGCTATGGCAGGGAATCTGATCGATCTCATCGCCGGGAACAGCCAGGAGATCATCGCGCACTTTCACGGGAAGACCATCTTCCGCTTCGACGGCAGCGAACACGTCCTGGACCTGGAGGGCGAAGAGATCATCGACCTGCCGTTATCGGCGAGGCAGAAATTCCTGCTCACCATCGCCAATCCCAACCTGGCCTACATCCTGCTCATGCTGGGACTCCTGGGGCTGTATTTCGAGTTTTCCAATCCCGGGGCCATCCTCCCGGGCGTCCTGGGCGGGATATCCATCCTGCTGGCCATATTCGCCTTTCAGATCCTGCCCATCAACTATGTCGGTTTGATCCTGATCCTGTTGGCGATCGGTTTGTTCATCCTGGATATCAAGATCCAGAGCTATGGTATTCTATCCATAGGAGGTATCGTGGCCATGGTTATTGGTTCGATCATGCTGATCGACGCTCCCATCCCGGAGCTGAGACCCAGTCTTATGCTCATCATCCCGCTCGCACTCGGCCTCTCGCTGATCTTCATCTTCCTGGTCGTGCTGGCGGTACGGGTCCATGTCAAGAAGGCGGTCACGGGCCGTGAAGGCCTGGTCGGAGAGCTCGGGGAAGCGCGGACGCCCCTGACTCCCGAAGGCAAGGTCTTCGTGCACGGAGAGCTCTGGAATGCCGAAGCGGAAGGAGAGATCGAACCGGGATCGAAGGTGGAAGTGGTGGAGGTTCGATCCAACCTGAGTATAAAGGTAAAAAAGGTGTAATATACCCTCAATAAGGAGTAAAAAATGTTAACCTATCCCTTAATTATTGCCGTTCTGGTCGTCCTGTATCTCATGAACTCGATAAAGATCCTGCGGGAGTATGAAAGAGGCGTCATCTTCCGTCTGGGCCGCGTGCTGTCCAAAGCCAAAGGCCCGGGCCTGATCTTCGTCTTCCCCCCCATCGACCGCATGGTGCGCGTCAGCCTGAGGATCGTGGTCATGGACATCCCCCCTCAGGATGTGATCACCAAGGACAACGTCTCGGTCAAGGTCAATGCGGTGGTCTATTTCCGGGTGATGGAGCCCCAGAAAGCCGTGCTGGAGGTCCAGGACTACATGTTCGCCACCTCTCAGCTGGCCCAGACGACCCTGCGCAGCGTGCTGGGCGAGGTCGAGCTGGATGGACTCCTGTCCGAACGGGAGAAGCTCAACCTCCAGCTCCAGGAGATCATCGATAAGCACACCGACCCTTGGGGGATCAAGGTCCAGCTGGTGGAGATGAAGCATGTGGACCTTCCCGACAACATGGTGCGTGCGATCGCCAAGCAGGCGGAGGCCGAACGCGAACGCCGGGCGAAAGTCATTCACGCCGAGGGCGAGTTCCAGGCATCCGACAAGCTGACTGCGGCGGCAGATGTAATATCCCGCAACCCCCAGGCCCTCCAGCTGCGGTTCCTGGGAACCCTGTCTGAGATCGCCACGGAAAAGAACTCGACCATCATCTTCCCCCTCCCGATCGAGTTGTTCAAGGCCTTTACCATGGGGAGCAAAAAAGAGTAAAATAACGTCATGAAAAACAAAGACTACAGAGAACTCCAGATCTCCAGCTCGGTTCTGATCTTCATATTCCTGGGGATCATCATCGTCGGTATCGTGATCTTCCTCCTGGGCGTCTCCGTAGGCAAGAAGCAGGTCGAGATGGCTGGGACCGCGGTGACTCCCCAGGGTCAGTTCGAAGAGGTGGTGGCCGAAAAGCCCCAGCCCGTGGCAGAGGACAAAGACACCATCGGGAAGGAGCTGGAAGGTCATGAGACCGCCCAGCAGCAGGAAGAAAAAGCTCCGGAAAAGGTAACCCAGCCGCAGGTCAAGACAGCGCCTCCGGCCGTAATAAAGCCCGCACCGGCCCCCATGAAACTGAAGGCTTCCACACCGTCCGCGCGGCAGTACTATCTCCAGATCGGGGCCTTCCGAAGCCGGGATTCGGCGGATTCCGTGAAGGAGAAATACACCAGCATGGGATATCCCAGCCAGGTCATCGTTCCCTCGAGCGGCGACAGCCGTCAGCTTTTCCGCGTCGTGATCGGCGGCTACAATACCAGAGCGGAGGCCCAGCAGGCGAAAGGCAGGCTGGTGCAGGCCGAAGGCCAGAAGGCCAACGATTACTTTATCGTTCAGCGCTGAGTGCCCCGAGTCGGTTTGAAGAGACACATCCGAGAGACCGCCCTTGCCCTGCTGAGCGGGGTACTGACGGCGCTGGCCTTTCCCAAGCCCAGCCTCTTTTTCCTGGGTTGGGTCTCCCTCATCCCCCTCATCTACCTCCTCTCTTCCCGAAAGCCGGGCCGCGGCTTCTTCCTGGGCTGGTGCGGCGGCTTCGGATTCTACCTGCTTCTGCTCTACTGGATCCAGGACGTACCCGCTCATTATGGAGGGCTGTCCTGGGGATTCAGCACCCTCATCTTCGCACTGTTCGCCGCCTTCCTCGCCCTCCTCTGGGGAGTCTTCGGTATGGTGTTCTGCCGCCTGCGGGCCGTATTTCCAAGAGGCGCTTTCGTGTTGAGCGCCTTCCTCTGGGTCGGCCTGGAGTATATCCTGACCCATCTCCTGACCGGATTCCCCTGGGGGCTCCTGGGAAATTCTCAGTATAAGAACCTGGCTTTTATCCAGATTTCCGCGCTGACCGGCGTGTACGGGCTGTCGTTTCTGATCGTCCTCTTCCAGTCAGGCTTCGTAAGGTCCGTGACCTCCAGGAAGAGGGCGCCGTTCTTTGTGGGTCTGGGGATCATCCTGGCCGTCCATGCCGGGGGGTGGCTCGTACTGCAGGAAGAGGTACCGAAGACCGCCGAGACCTTTGTCGGCGCCGTGATCCAGGGCAATGTCCCGCCGGAGATGGAATTCACGCTCGACAATGTAGACGAGACCTTCGACCTCTTCCAAAGGCACATCGACCTCAGCAGCCAGGCCTGCTCCCAGGGAGCCCGATTTGTCGTGTGGGCCGAGCTGTCCGTGCCCCTCTGTTTTTCCTGCAATCATGCCTACTACGCACGTTTTTCACAGGAGTTGATGGACTTTGCCCGCGAGCAGGATTGCACCATGCTCTTGGGGACCAACGAGACCGCCTTCTCTCAGGGAGGAGTCCCCAAGTACTACAACACGGCCGCCAACCTGAACCCCGACGGGGAGCTATCCTTTTACTACAAGATGCACCTGGTGCCCTTCGGCGAATACACTCCCTACAAGATGGTGTTCTCCTTCATCAGCACTTTCACCCAGGCCATCGGCGAACTGACACCGGGTGAAAACTATGTCCTGCATGACTATGACGGCGTGCCCTTCGCCTCCCCCATCTGTTATGAAATTATCTTCCCCGGGATCATGCGCAATTTCGTAAAAAAAGGCGCCCGCTTCCTGGTGACCATCACCAACGACGCCTGGTACGGCCGCAGCTGGGGTCCGTACCAGCACTTCGGCATCGCCGTGCTCAGGGCCGTCGAGGCCAGGCGCTTCCTGCTGCGCTCCGCCACGACCGGCATCAGCGGCGTAATCGATCCTTACGGGAGAGTGCTGTCCCGCTCGCGCCTGAATACGGAAGCATTCCTCACCGGAAGCATCACTCCCCTCTCGGGAACGACCTTCTATGTCCGGTACGGAGACTGGCTGTCCCTGCTGAGCTTGACTTTAAGCGGCGTATTCCTTATCTTGGCGTTGGTCTTCAAGAGGCGAAATGACAAACAACATAACCGATAGAAAAAGCAAGGCCATTCTCGCCGATCTTCAGAATCAGGTCAAGGAACGGATGAGCCGGTTCGAAGAGCTGCGAGGTTTTCTTTGACCTAGACAAGAAACGATCCGAACTCGACGCCCTCACCCTACAGCTTTCCGACCAGGAAGTCTGGAAGGACCAGAAGAAGTATCAGGCTCTCCAGCAGAGCAAGAAGCGGCTGGATCAGACCATCGCGTACCTCTCCCGCATCTTTGAAACAAAAGAGGAGTTGGAGGTCCTTCTGGAACTGGGCCGGGAAGGCGAAAGTGTGGAAGACGACCTCATCCAGTCACTCGGAGAGTTCTCCCGTATCCTGGATGAGGCGGAACTCAAGACCCTCTTCATCGATGGGGACGACATCCGCAACGCCATCCTCACCATTCATCCCGGAGCGGGAGGGACCGAATCCCAGGACTGGGCTCAGATGCTCATGCGGATGTACCTGAGATACGCCGAGCGCCAGGGCTTCAAGGCCGAGGTACTCGATCTGACCCCGGGGGAAGAAGCAGGCCTCAAGAGCGCTACCATCCGGATCACGGGTGATTATGTCTTCGGCAACCTCAGTCAGGAGTCCGGCGTGCATCGTCTGGTTCGCATCTCACCGTTCGACGCCAACAAACGCAGACACACCTCCTTTGCCGCCGTGTTCGTTTACCCGGAAGTGGACAATGACATCGCCATAGAGATCAACCCTGAAGAACTCCGCATCGACACCTACCGCGCCTCGGGGCGCGGCGGGCAGCATGTCAACGTGACAGACTCCGCGGTACGCATCACACACCTGCCCACCAGAATCGTGGTTCAGTGTCAGAACGAGCGGTCACAGCACAAGAACAAAGCTTCGGCCATGAAGGTGCTCAAGTCGCGTCTGTATGAGCTGGAGAAGAAGAAGCAGAACGAACAGCTTCAGAAACGGGAGGATGCCAAATCGGATATCGCCTGGGGCAATCAGATCCGATCCTACGTGCTCCACCCCTACCGCATGATCAAGGACCTCAGGACCAATGTCGATATCGGGAACGTGGACAAGGTCCTGGATGGAGACATCGACGAATTCATCAAGGCCAGTCTGCTGCAGCGCAAGGCCGAGCAGGATGCGGTCCCCTAGCGCTCTTTTTTAGCCAACTGCCACAGCTCTTCCATTTCTTCCAGAGAAGCCCCCTCGATGTCACGCCCCTGATCCTTGAGGGTTCTTTCAATAAAACGGAAGCGTGTGGTGAACTTGCGGTTGGCGAACTGGAGAGCGATCTCCGGGTTGACGCCCAGGTGACGGGACAGGTTGGCCAGGGCAAAAAGCAGGTCTCCGATCTCCTCCATGATACCGCGCAGATCTTTCTTCCCGACCGCCTCTTCGAGTTCGAGCATCTCCTCCTTGACTTTGGCAAAAACAGCACCTGCCTCCGGCCAGTCAAAGCCGTACAGGGATGCGCGCAGGCCGATCTGGAACGCGGTCAGGAGGGCCGGAGTGCAGGAACTGATCCCGTCCAACAGTGAATCCCGGCTTTTTTCCGTGTTTTTCTGTCTGTTCCAGGATAAAGTGACCTCGTCCGCGCCTGCAGCCGTGTCTTCACCGAAGACATGTGGGTGACGGCGGATCATTTTACGGTTGATTCCTTCGACCACATCGGACATGCAAAAATCGGCTTTCTCCTTGTAGAGGCGAGCCAGAAACACGATCTCCATGAGCATGTCTCCCAGCTCCTCAGCCACGGAATCGGGTTTTTCCTTGAAGATGGAGTCGATCACCTCATAGGATTCTTCCAAGAAATAATTGACGAGGCTCTTTTCATCCTGCTGGCGATCCCAGGGGCATCCGTTCTCCCCCCTCAGCACATCCAGGATGCGGACCAGCTCCGCGAACTGCTTCCCTGCCTTCTCCGCGTCATCCATAACCAGCTCCTCTACTTCAAACAGTTCAGCATGTTGAACATTGCTTCGAGATGGTGTATATTTTCACCCTAAATTATATCCTGAATAATTCATATAAAATGTCGATATTTCACGTAATACATATAATATCAAAGGTTTACCCTGGATTATTCACGAGTTGAGATTGCCGTAGATGCGAGGCGCAAAGGATGAAGCTGTGGTTTACCACCGCAAATCCTTTGCAACGAAGCATATACGGTGAGATCGGCTCGCCTGAAAGGTAAAAAATGTCGATTATAAATAGAAAACACATTGAAAACGAAAATGTTAAAGTGATTTACCAGAAGAATAATATAAATGATTGATATTGCTTTTGTTGAATCAAGTATCGACATTTTTTATGAATAGTTCAGGTTACATGAGATTTTTCGGTAAGCACACAAATAATTTTGTTCTCCCATTGTTACACTCTATCATAATCGACATTTTTCCCTCAACAGCCTACCCCGCAAACTCGACTCGTGAATTATCCATGATAAAGAATCAATTCGATCCATCATTTACCTTATTATGAAGATCATCCGCCTACCATCTGACCGCACTCTCCCGGCTGGTCCGACTGCCGTGGCCATCGGGAACTTCGACGGAATGCACCTGGGGCACCAGCTTATCCTTTCCTTCCTGGCCCACCAGGCCTCCGGAGATACGCTCACACCTGTGATCCTGACATTTTCACCCCACCCGGGCAAGGTAACAGGCGGCGGCCGGATCCGGCTCCTCCAGACCGAGGAGCAGAAATTGGACAAGATAGATCGCTTCGGCGGGGAGACCGTATACATCCTCCCTTTTGATCAGAATCTGGCGCAGCTGTCCGCCGAGGATTTCGTGCGGGACATCCTCATCGAACGCCTGAACTGCCATGTCATCGTAGTGGGGGAAGACTTTCGTTTCGGACGGGACCGGGAGGGGGACACGGCCAGGCTGTGCGAACTGGCTCGCAGATACTCCCTGACCGTGTACCCGATCCCATCTCTGCAGAAAGAAGGAGTGCCGGTGAGCAGCAGCGCCATCCGCGATCTCATCCGGAACGGGGAGGTCGCAAGGGCTGCCCTGCTCCTGGGAGAGGCATACGAGATCCGGGGCCGGGTCGTCCCGGGTCAAACGGTCGGCCGGGGGCTGGGATTCCCCACCGCCAACCTGGAAACCGGGAATGAGATCGTGCCTGCCGGGGTGTTCGTGACCACGGCCGAGGTATCCGGCAGCATCCATGCTTCCGTCACGAATATCGGCACCCGGCCGACATTCAGCCGGGCCGGGACCCGCATCGAAACCCACATCCTGGATTTCACACAGGACATATACGGCGAGGACATATCCCTGCGCTTTCTCAGAAAGATAAGGGACGAGCTCCGCTTCGAATCTTCCGATGACCTCCGTGAGCAGATCCGCAAGGACCTCCGAACCACACGCCGGTATTTCGCCCTTCATCCCCTTACCCCCTCACCTTGACTTTTGGAAGCAGATAGTGCATTCCTAAGGGGGATATCGCAGCTCATATTTGGTAGCTTGAAGGAGTCGCCTATGGAGGAAAAGATCAAAGCCAGGATCATGGATGCTGCCAAGATCCGGCGCGCTTTTCAAAGAATGGCGCATGAGATCATCGAGCGGAACCGGGACCTCAACAGCCTCGTCATCGTAGGTGTCCGAACCCGCGGCGTGTTCGTGGCCAAACGCATCGCCAAGCTGATCAAGGAGATCGAGGATGTGGACGTGCCCGTCGGCGTGCTGGACATAACCCTGTACCGTGACGATTTCACGGATATATCGGAGCAGCATGTCGTCAAAAAAACAGACATCGAATTCTCGATCGAGAAAAAAGACGTCCTGCTGGTGGATGACGTGCTCTTTACCGGCCGCACCATCCGGGCGGCCATGGACAGCCTGATCGACCTGGGGCGGCCTAAGACCATCCAGCTTCTGGTCTTTATCGACCGGGGGCACAGGGAGCTTCCCATACGGGCCGATTATGTGGGAAAATTCCTGCCCACTTCACGCCGGGAAAGGGTTAAGCTGCAGATGAAAGAGATCGACAACAAGGACGGTGTCCAGATCATCGAGCCCGCTGGGATCGACTAGGAGAGAGCCTTGGCTTTCAATCACAAACACCTGCTCGGGATCGAGCCATTGTCCGCATCCGACATCACGACCATCCTGGACACGGCGGAATCCATGGCCGAGATATCCACCCGGGAAATCAAAAAAGTACCGGTGCTGCGGGGAAAAACCATCATCAATCTCTTTTATGAGGCCAGTACCCGCACACGCAGCTCCTTTGAGCTGGCAGCCAAGCGGCTCAGCGCGGACATCTCCAACTTCAGCAAATCCACCAGCAGCGTCATCAAAGGAGAAACCCTCAAAGACACCATCCTCAACCTGGAGGCCATGAGCATCGACGCCATCATCATCCGGCATGCAAGTTCAGGCAGCCCCCATTTCATCAGCACATTCTGCTCGTCCGCCGTGGTCAACGCCGGGGACGGATCCCACGAGCATCCCACCCAGGCACTCCTGGACGCGTTCACCATCCGCAGACACAAGAAAAAACTCGCAGGGCTGAAAGTGGTCATCGTGGGAGACATCCTGCACAGCCGAGTGGCCCGCTCCAACCTGCTCCTGATGCGCAAGCTGGGCGCGCAGGTGGTTCTGGTCGGCCCGCCTCCCCTCCTCCCCGCGGAATTCGCCGGGCTGGGAGCCGAGATCGAGTATGACCTGGACCGCGCGCTGGAGGGGGCCGACGTGGTTATGATGCTGCGCATTCAATTGGAGCGTCAAAAAAAGATTTTTTTCCCGTCCATCCGTGAATACCGGGACCTGTTCAGCCTAACTCCCCGCAGGTTCCGCCGGGCAAAGCGGGATGCCATCCTGATGCACCCGGGGCCCATCAACCGGGATGTGGAGATCTCCGCCGACCTGGCGGATTCCGCCAAATCGGTCATCCTGGAGCAGGTGGAAAACGGCGTCTCGGTCCGCATGGCCGTGCTTTACCTATTGTTAGGAGGAAAAGAGCGTGAGATTACTGATTAAGAACGGCCGGGTCATCGATCCCGCTTCGAATACAGATGACACTCTGGATATCCTGATCGAGAAAAAAGAGATCATCGCAATCGAGACCAAGATCGACGACGAATCGGCCAAGACGATCGACGCCTCCCGGATGGTGGTGACTCCCGGCTTTATCGACATGCATGTCCACCTCAGGGAACCCGGTTACGAGCACAAGGAAACCATAAAGACCGGGGCTTTGGCTGCGGCCAAGGGTGGTTTCACCTCCATTGCCTGCATGCCCAACACATCGCCCATCAACGACAATCAGAACGTGACCCGTTTCATCGTCGGCGAAGCTAAAAAAAGCGCGGTGGTCAATGTCCTGCCCATCGCCGCCATCACCATAGGAGAAAATGGCGAGGAGCTCACAGAGATGGGAGAGCTGCTGTCCGCGGGTGCCGTGGCCTTTTCAGACGACGGGCAGCCGGTGGCCGGCAGCCAGATCATGCGGCGGGCCCTCGAGTACTCCCGGCAGTTCCGGACCGTGATCATCAACCACTGCGAAGACAAAGACCTGAGCGCCGTTGGCGTCATGAACGAGGGAGCGCTCTCCTACCGGCTGGGGATGAAAGGCATCCCCGCATCTTCCGAAGAGGTCATGGTGGCCCGGGACCTCATATTGGCGGAGAAAGCGGATGCCGGCATCCACCTGGCACACCTGAGCACACGGGGTTCTGTCGAACTGGTTCGGCAGGCAAAAGCGCGCGGGGTCAAAGTCACGGCGGAAGTCACGCCTCACCACCTGGTCCTGGACGAATCTTTGCTGGAAAACTACGACACACTGTTCAAGGTCAATCCTCCCCTACGGACCAGGGACGATGTCCTGGCCCTGCAGGAAGGGGCGCGCGACGGGACCATCGACGTGATCGCCACCGACCATGCGCCCCATTCGCCGGATGAGAAAGCGGTGGAGTTCGATCTGGCGCCCTTCGGGATCAACGGCCTGGAGACGTCCGTCGCTCTCATCCTGGACAGGTTGGTCCACAAGAAGGTCCTGACGCTGCACCGCTTCGTCGAGATGCTCGCGACCGCCCCCGCCCGGATACTCCATCTGGATAAAAAAGGGAAGATCCAGATCAATGCCGACGCCGACCTGACCATCCTTTCCCTGAACAGGAATACGGTGGTGGATGTGGACAGGTTCCGGTCGAAGAGCCGTAACTCCCCTCTTCACGGCTGGAAACTGAAAGGGGCGGTAGAGATGACCATCGTGGGAGGCCGAATCGTTTACCCATGAAATCCGAATTCGAACGGTTTGAAGGCAGGATCGGTTACAGCTTCCAGGACAAGCGGCTTCGCACCCAGGCACTCACACACAGCTCATACGCCTTTGAGTCTTCCGAAGACGAGACCGGTGACAACGAGGTCCTGGAATTCCTGGGCGATTCCGTATTGGGATTCATCCTGGCTGATTTCCTCTGCGACTCCTTCCCCGAACTGGACGAGGGGGGGCTGTCCAAGCTGAAATCCATCATGGCCAGCACCTCGGCCCTGCATGGATTTGCGCTGGACATCAAACTTCACAAGATCGTCCTGGTCGGCAAAGGAGAAGAAAAGAGCGGCGGCCGTAAAAAGAAGAGCATCCTGGTCGGGGCTTTCGAGGCTGTTACCGCCGCCGTCTATCTGGATGGGGGGATCGATGCGGCGCGCCGTTTTCTGCTGGGTCATTTCAGCCATTTTATCCGCAAGATCGATGCCGATGACTTTGTCATAAACAATTACAAGTCCGCCCTGCAGGAATACCTTCAGAAAGACGACTCCGGCGCCGCCCCGGTGTACAAAACGATGACCACACGGGGTCCTGACCACAAAAAATGCTTCGAGGTGGAGGTATCTTGCCGGAACAAACGCCTGGCCAAAGCCAGGGGATATTCTAAGAAAGATGCCGAACAGAAAGCGGCGGAAAAGGCCTTCAAAAAACTCTTCGGTAAAAAAGTCAAATCCCTGACCTCCGAAACCTTCCTCACATCCTCTTCGTCAACATCCTCCTCGTCATTGCGAGGAACGAAGTAACGAAGCAATCTCATCGATCAACCTGGATTATTCACGAGTCGAGTTTGCCATAGATGGTAGGCGCGGCGGGTGAAGCTGTGGTCGTCCACCGCGAACCCGCTGCAACACCCCAGATATGGTGAAATCGGCTCGCCCGAAGGGTAAAAGATGCCGACATTGAAACAAATGGATTTTGAGAATCATGTGTCGGCAGCTTTTATGAATTATTCAGGAGGAGGAAGAGATGGAATACAAGGAGATAAGAGCTCCGCGGGGAACAGAACTAAGCTGCAAGGGCTGGGCCCAGGAAGCTGCGATGCGCATGCTCATGAACAACCTGGACCCAGACGTGGCGGAGAAACCGCAGGAGCTCATCGTATACGGTGGGACCGGCAAGGCCGCCCGAAACTGGGAGTGCTTTCACGCCATCGTGGACAGCCTCAGGGAGCTCGAAAACGACGAG
>JAUXEH010000168.1 GCA_030620655.1 Candidatus Aminicenantota bacterium
ATCCGCAGCCTCAGGTACTCGCGGTCCCGCCCCGGTTTCCGCATATTGAGATCCAGGATCAGACCGCTAGCCTCCTGAAAGGAGAGGGATCCGTCCACGTATCCCATGGGAACGCCGTTCAGCTCCAGGCCCCGGCCCTCGACACTCCCCTGGAAAGACAGCCTTTCGCCGGAACGCCTGAACACGCCCTTCCCTGCTCCCCTCCCCTTCCATGTAAAGGGAAGCGCGAACTGGTCGGCGATGAAATCGATCCGCAGGTTGTAGCTGGTCTCCAGCTCGAACTCGGGGTCGAAAGGCGAGGTAAGCCGGCCGCTGGCCTTGACTACGCCGCCGGGGCTCACGATCCGGAGCTTCTGAATGTGGATCTCATCCCCCGATCCCTCCAGGGCCAGCTCCACCCGGCCGCTCAAGCTGGGAAGCTTGGAATCCCAGGTAAAGGTGTTTTCGGTGAAGACGGCCTTCAGGGAGAAATCGCGGCCACTTTGTCGAAAGATCGCGTTTATCCCCTGGGCGAACACCCGGGTTTCCTTGCCCCAATAATACACCTCCCCGCCCCGGATCAGGCCCCTGTCCACCATGAAAGGGAGAGCCAGGCTCGCCTCCCGGTTGATCGGTGTGCCGGCGCCCCCGGCCGCAGCAAAGATGCGGAGGGTGGGATTGTCCACAAAGACGGCGAAGGGTCTCTCCCGGGACAGGAGTGACCTGAAGGTGACCTTGACCTCGATCCTGCGGGCGGAAAAGAACGGGGACGAGGACACGGAACGCACGTCCTCGATGACCAGCGCCGGGGGGAATGTCTGGATGTAGGCCCGTTCAAAGTGGAGTGTGGATTCGATCCGTTTTCTGACCTGGTTGAGCACCAGGTTTTTGAGCAGGGTGCTGGCCCCGAACAGGACGATCCCGATAATTGCCAGGATCAGAAAGGACCTCAGCTGCCGCTGGGCCTTCAGTATGTACTGCTTGTAGCGCAGGTTGTGGAATAGAGCCATTATACCAAGATATCAAATATAGCATTTTTTGGGAGGATTGCACACCCGGCCCGGCCGTTTTCGGTCCGAGCGGAAGACCCCCCCAACCTCCCCATGCGCTCGGACCGAAAACGGCCGGCCTCCCAACTCCGGCCGACTATCCTCCTCGTTTGGTCTATGACCAGACATCACGGAATTGGGGATGCTCGGTTCGGAGTTATTCGATAACGAAGAGGAGCGCGCCCGCCGCCACGGAGTCGCCTGTTTTGGGGCCGATGCTGGCGATTTTCCCTGTTTGGGGGGATTTGATCTCGTTCTGCATCTTCATGGCTTCCAGGATCAGCACTGCCTGCCCCTCCTCCACTTCGTCCCCCTCTTGGACCAGGACCTCGATGATGCGTCCCGGCATGGAGGTCTTGACCTCGCGTTGTTGGGAGCGCAAGCCCTTTCCGCCCGGTAGCTGGAGCTGGGGCTTCTTGCCCACATGGATGTTTTTCCCGTTGATGCAGACGGCATAGGAATCGGAATTGGGAGAAACGATGACGTCATACACCTTCCCGTCGATCTTGAGCAGGTACTCCTCTGAGCTGATATATTCGACATCGATGTCGAAGGTTTCGCCGTTCAGGACCACCTGTATATGGTTATCCCCGTGCTCCCGCAGCCTCAAACTGAACTCCTGGCCGGCGAAGAGCAGCGAAATATTCATGCTATACCCTTCTCGAGAAGGCCTCCATCCGGCCCTTGATCTTCCAGTTGCTTTGGGCCTTCTTCGGGCCGGCGGAAAAGGCCTGCCGGCTCTCCCGGTAACTCCGGATGCCGGCGGCGATCAGGGCCACGGTCTTTTCTTCCGGATCGACCCTCTCCTCCTCCTTCTCGAGCTCCTCGATGAAATGTGTGTTGTATATCCCCTCATAGAAGCTGGGGTGGAGCAGGATCCGCTGGAAAAACGGGATGATGGTCTTAATGCCGTAGACCTGATACTCCGACAGGGCCCGCAGCATGCGGTGGATGGCCTCCTCGCGCGTGTTTCCCCAGGTGATGAGTTTGGAAAGCAGGGGATCATAGTCCAGCGGGACCTCATACCCCTCATAGATCCCATTGTCGTAACGCACGCCCGGCCCTCCGGCCGGGGCGCGCAACCGCTCGATCCGGCCAGGCGAGGGCATGAACCCGTTGTAGGGATCTTCCGCATAGATCCGGCATTCGAGAGAATGGCCCTGAGGCCGGATATCGGCCTGGGAGAAGGGCAGCGGATTCCCGGATGCGATCTCCAGCTGGCATTTGACCAGGTCGATCCCGGTCACCATCTCCGTTACCGGGTGCTCCACCTGGAGGCGTGCGTTCATCTCCAGGAAATAGAACTTCTTGTGTTTATCGACGATGAACTCCACGGTCCCGGCATTCTGGTAGCCCACGGCCGCGGCCGCCTGGACGGCCACCTCCCCCATCTCCCGCCTCAGTGTGTTGTCCAGGAAAGGAGAAGGGGTCTCTTCCAGAATCTTCTGAAAGCGCCTCTGGACCGAGCACTCCCGCTCCCCCAGGTAGACGGTGTGACCGTCATGGTCGGCCAGGACCTGGACCTCGATGTGGTGCGGTTCCTCCATGTACTTTTCGATGTAAACCGAGGAATCGCCGAAGCTCGATTGGGACTCGGACCGGGCGAGGCGATAGGCCGACACCAGGTCTTTCTCTTTCTTGACCAGGCGCAGGCCCTTGCCTCCTCCCCCGGCCGAGGCCTTGAGCAGCAGGGGAAATCCCACCTCCCGGGCCTTGAGCCGGAGCTCTGCCTCGTCCCGGACAGGATCCATGGTGCCGGGGATGATCGGGATCCCGGCCGCCTTCATGGTCTTCCGGGCAGTGGTCTTTTGCCCCATGAGCTCCATGGGCTCGGAGGCGGGGCCGATGAAGACGACGCCTTCCTGTTCGCAGCGCCGGACAAACTCTGCGTTCTCAGCCAGGAAGCCGTAGCCGGGGTGGATCGCCTCCGCTCCGCTCGCCTTCGCGACATTGAGGATGCGCTCGATGTTAAGATAGCTCTCCAGGGGTGGGGAAGCACCGATGGGATATGCCTCCTCTGACAGCCGGACATGCAGGGCCTTGCGGTCGGCGTCGGAGTAGACCGCCACGGGCGTGATACCCATCTCCCGGCAGGCGCGTATGATCCGCACCGCGATCTCGCCGCGGTTGGCGATCAGGATCTTCTTGAACATCTTGCCCATCGGACCTTCATTATACGTCACAGAGGTATGTTGCCGTGTTTCTTGGGGGGGTTGAGGTCGCGCTTGTTTTCGAGCATGCGCAGCGCCGAGATCAGTTTCGTCCGCGTGTATTTGGGCTCGATAATCCCGTCCAGGTATCCCTTTTCGCAGGCCACATAGGGATTGGCGAATTTCTTCCGGAACTCTTCCACCTTGTCCCGGGTCATCTTCTCCGGGTCCTCAGCTTTTTCGAGGTCCCGCTTGTAGACGATCTTTACGGCCCCCTCAGGCCCCATGACCGCGATCTCCGCTGTGGGATAGGCGTAGTTGATGTCCGCGCGGATGTGCTTGGACGCCATGACGCAGTAGGCACCGCCGTAGGCCTTGCGCGTGATGATCGTGATCTTGGGCACCGTGGCCTCGGCATAGGCGTACAGCAGCTTGGCGCCGTGCCGGATGATGCCCCCGTGCTCCTGGGCCACACCGGGGAGGAACCCGGGCACGTCCTCGAAGGTGATGAGGGGCAGGTTGAACGCGTCGCAGAATCGGATGAACCGGGCGGCCTTGTCCGAGGAATTGATATCCAGCACCCCGGCCAGGTGGTCGGGCTGGTTGGCGATGATGGCCACGGGTTTCCCACCGAGGCGGCCGAATCCGATCACGATGTTACGGGCGTACTGCTCCTGGACCTCGAAGAAGTACAGGTCGTCCAGAACCTCCTTGATGATGTTCCGGATGTCATACGGCTGATTGGCATCATTGGGGACCATGGAGTTCAAGGCTTCGCTGATCCTGTCCGGCGGGTCCGTGGTCTCCTTTTCCGGCGGGTCCTCCATGTTGTTGTCCGGCAGGAAAGAAAGCAGTTCCCGTATCAGCTCCAGGGTGTGTTCCTCGTTCTCTGCGGCGAAATGCGCCACACCGGAGAGCGAGTTATGGGTCTCTGCCCCGCCCAGCTCTTCCATGGTCACATCTTCGTTCGTGACCGCCTTGATGACATCCGGCCCGGTGATGAACATGTTGCTGCGGCCCCGGGTCATAATGATGAAATCCGTGATGGCCGGGGAATACACGGCACCGCCGGCACAGGGGCCGATGATGGCGGAGATCTGGGGGATGACACCGGAGGCCAGCACGTTGCGCAGGAAGATGTCCGCATACCCGGCTAAGGAAGCCACGCCCTCCTGGATGCGGGCCCCGCCCGAGTCGTTGAGCCCGATGATGGGGACTCCGGCCTTCATGGCCGAGTCCATGATCTTGCAGATCTTGGCGGCATTGGCCGCGCTCAAGGAGCCGCCGAACACGGTGAAGTCCTGGGCGAAGACAAAGATGGAACGGCCGCTTATGGTGCCGAAGCCGGTGACCACTCCGTCTCCGTAGATGCACTTCTTCTCCATCCCGAAGTCGTGGCTCTGATGCACCACGAACTTGTCGATCTCCTGGAACGATCCCTCGTCCAGCAGGAGAAGTATTCGTTCCCGGGCGGTGAGCTTGCCTGAGGCGTGGCGCTGTGCGATCCGCTCCTCGCCTCCGCCCAGCTCGGCCAGCTTCTCACGCCTGTTGATCTCCTGGGTCCTTTTTTCTATCGACATGGTCCTTCCATCCCGGGGAGGTCAGCGATTGACCTTCTCCCAGTCTTTCAGAAACTTTTCCATCCCGATGTCCGTGAGCGGATGCTGGACCAGCTTCTCGAATGCCCCGAAGGGGATGGTGGCTATGTCCGCCCCCATCAAGGCCGCCTCGATAACGTGCAGGGGGTGGCGGATGCTGGCCACGATGACCTCGGTCTCGAAGCCGTAGTTGTTGAAGATGGTCACGATCTGGTCAACCAGCTCCATCCCGTCGTGGCCGATGTCGTCCAGGCGTCCCACGAAGGGACTCACGTAGCGGGCCCCGGCCTTGGCGGCCATGAGCGCCTGCATGGGGTTGAAGATCAGGGTGGTGTTGACGGGGATGCCCTCCTGCGCCAGTACCTTGATGGCCTTGAGCCCTTCTATGTTGATGGGGACCTTGACCACGACGTTATCCGCCAGCCTGGCCAGCTCCCGGGCTTCGGGGATGATGTCCTCGGCCTTGGTGGCGACGGACTCCACGCTGACGGGGCCCGGCACGGTCTCGCAGATCTTCTTTATCAGGACTTCGAAGGGTTCGTCCTCACGGGACACCAGGGTGGGGTTGGTAGTCACCCCGTCCAGGATCCCCCAGCTGGCCGCCTCTGCGATCTGTCCCAGGTTAGCCGTATCCAGAAAAAACTTCATTCTCGCCTCCAAACATATTTCTTACTGAATTATTCATACCGTGAATAATCCAGGCTGTGTAAAGCATAGTACATCACAACAGGTATAATATAGATGTTGGAAAAAGTCTAATGATAAAGCCGTGTTGTTTTTTGGATCAGTCGGGTAAGCTGATAAGGAAGCCGTCCGGAGGCGAGCGGGAAAGGTTCCTCGAAGAGGAGAGCGAGTCGAGGAATAAGGCGATTTTCCTCGCTGGGGAAAATCACCGGGCTGACGTTTCAGCTTGCCTGACTGTCTCTTTATCACGGTTTGGGAAATGGTTCTAGTGCTTGACCCGCATGACGGTGTTGGACAGGGTCCCGATGCCTTCGATCTGCACATCGGCCCGGTCGCCAGGCGTCATAGCCCCGATCCCGGCGGGGGTGCCGGTCGTGACCACATCCCCAGGCTCGAGGGTCATGATCTGAGAGATGTATCGCAGAAGGTACGGGACTGGGAAAATGAAGTTCCGCGTGTTGCCGGACTGCCGCAGCTTCCCGTTCAGGAAGGTCTTCAGCTTCAGGCGGGCGGGGTTCAGGTCGGTGGCGATGCAGGGCCCGAGGGGCGCGAAGGTGTCGAAGGACTTGGCCCGGGTCCACTGCCCGTCCCTGTCCTGGAGGTCCCGCGCGGTCACGTCGTTCAGGCAGGTGTACCCCAGGATGTAGGCGAACACGTCGTCGTCCTCGGTCAACTGGGCTGCCCTCTTCTTGATGACCAGGGCCAGCTCGCCTTCGTAGTCCACGCGCCCTGCCATGTCGGGATAGATGATGGAATCGTGGGGGCCGATGACGGCGGAAGGCGGCTTCAGGAACAACAGCGGCTGCTTGGGAACCGGCTTCCCCCGTTCCGCAGCATGATCCCGGTAGTTGCGGCCCACGGCCACGATCTTGCCCGGCAGGACCGGAGGCAGCAGCAGGACGCGGCTGATGGCAGCTCCGGACCGGCCCACCGTGAACTTCCGGAAGATCGATCCCCGGATCGGATAGAGCTTCTCTTC
>JAUXEH010000018.1 GCA_030620655.1 Candidatus Aminicenantota bacterium
AAGCCATCCGGAGGCGAGCGGGCATGGTTCCTCGAAGAGGAGAGCGAGCCGAGGAATAAGGTGATTTTTCTCGCTGGGGAAAATCACCGGGCTGACGTTTCAGCTTGCCTGACTGTTTCTTTATCACAAGTTTTAGAAATGCTTCCCGCAAACAACACTTCGTTTACATTGTGCAGGGCCTCTGATAAAATCTCTCCATGGAGAAGGTTTACATACTGGATTTCGGCTCCCAGCTCACGCAGCTGATCGCCCGCAAGGTCCGGGAGCTGGGAGTCTACTCCGAGATTTTTTCCTTTCAGCGGCCCGTTTCCAAGCTGAAAAAAGAGAAACCCGCCGCCCTCATCCTGTCCGGTGGTCCCCAGAGTGTTTATGATGAGGGGGCCCCCCTCCCTTCGCCCGAGATCTTCGAGCTGGGGATTCCCGTTCTGGGGATCTGCTACGGGCTTCAGCTCATGGCGTACCTTCTGGGAGGAAAGGTAAGCTCGAGCGATAAGCGGGAATACGGATTCGCGGAGCTGGAAGTCAGGGAAAGGACGGGGCTTTTGGCCGGGATGAAGGATCAGGGCCAGGTCTGGATGAGCCATGGGGACAAGGTGGAGGAGGTTCCGCCGGGATTCGTGGTCACAGGAGTGACCCCCAACTGTGACACGGCTGTGATCGAGAACCGGGCGGCAAGGTTTTTTGGCGTCCAGTTTCATCCCGAGGTCATCCACACCAAGCAGGGGATTGCGATCCTCTCCAACTTCCTGTTTGCACAGGCCGGGCTTGAAGCCGGCTGGAGTATGGGTTCGTTCGTCGACCGCAAGGTGAAGGAGATCCGCGCTGAGGTCGGTGACGGTCACGTGGTCTGCGGGTTGAGCGGCGGGGTCGACTCCCTGGTGGCCTCCATGATCATCAGCCGGGCCATCGGAGACAACCTCCACTGCATCTTTGTGGACAACGGCCTGCTGCGTAAGGACCAGTACCAGTCCCTTATGGAAAAATTCAAGACCAGATTTTCCCTTAACGTGGTCGGCGTGGATGCCTCCGAGCTGTTCCTGGAGAAGCTGCAGAGGGTGGCCTCACCGGAGCGGAAACGAAAGATCATCGGAAGGGAGTTCATCCACATTTTCGAACAGGAAGCACGGAAGATCGGGGGCGCGGATTTCCTGGCGCAGGGGACCATCTATCCGGACGTGATCGAGAGCAATCCCGTCAAAGGGCCGTCATCCAGCATCAAATCCCATCATAACGTAGGGGGGCTGCCTAAAGGCCTGAAGTTCAAACTGGTGGAGCCGCTGCGTAAGCTGTTCAAGGACGAAGTCCGGGCCCTGGGCCGAGAACTGGGCATAGACAAGGATTTCATCGCCCAGCATCCCTTCCCGGGCCCAGGCCTGGCGGTGAGGATCGTGGGCGAGGTGACAAAGGAGCGGCTGCGGATCATCCGTGAGGCCGACGACATCATTCTTCAGGAAGTGGGGGCCGCCGGGCTGTACGACCAGCTTTGGCAGGCCTTCGCGGTCCTGCTCCCGGTCCGGTCGGTGGGCGTGATGGGTGACCGCCGGACCTATCAGCGGGTGGTTGTGGTCCGTCTGGTCCAGAGTGTAGACGGGATGACCGCGGACTGGTTCCCTGCAGACACCGAACTCCTCAGCCGGATTTCCAATCGCGTTGTCAACGAGGTCCAGGGAGTCAACCGGGTCGTCTATGACATCACCTCCAAGCCGCCCGGAACCATCGAGTGGGAGTGACCGGAGTGCTACCTTTGCGAATGTGTGGTTGATCATGACAGCGAATTTTGTCCACCTGCACACACATTCGGATTTCAGCCTCCTGGATGGAGCGGTCAAGCCGGCCCAACTCGTAGAGGCGGCGGCCCATCAGGGCATGCCGGCCGTCGCCCTCACCGACCACGGCAACATCTTCGGCGCCATCCCTTTTTTCCAGGCGGCGCAGGACAAGGAGATCAATACCATCCTTGGTTGTGAGATGTATGTGGCTCCCCTGGGCCGGAAGCACAAGAAACCCTTCACAGGCGGCCCCGGTCACTACCACCTGGTTCTGTTGGTGAAGAACGATACCGGGTATCGGAACCTCTGTCAGCTCATTACCAAGAGTTATCTGGAAGGATTCTACTACCGGCCCCGGGTGGACAAGGAGCTGCTTTCTCAGTTTGGTGAGGGGCTGATCGCCCTGTCTGCCTGTCTCAAAGGGGAAGTCAGCGATTATTTGAGCCGCGGATTGGAAGACCAGGCAGAGGAGGCGGCCCTGAGCTACATGTCGCTCTTCCCGGACGGCGATTTCTACATCGAGCTTCAGGACCACGGACTGGAACTGCAGAAGCAGATCAATCCACCTCTCATCCGGCTGGCCCGAAAGCTGGGTGTCTCCATGGTGGCGACCAATGATGTGCATTATCTGAACAAGCAGGATGCAGAAAGCCACGACATCCTCCTCTGTATCCAGACCAACAAGCGGGTATCGGATAAAGACCGCATCTGCTTTGGAAGCCAGGAGTTTTATTTCAAATCCGGGGAGGAGATGGCGGCCCTGTTCCGGGACGTGCCGGAGGCCCTGTCCAACACGGTCCGGGTGGCCGAGAAGTGCGGTTTCGAGCTCACCTCCTCCGGATATCACCTCCCCCGGTTCGACCCCCCGGACGGGAAGTCGCTGGAGGAACACTTCGAGGAGGTGGTATCCGCGGGCTTCCAGGATCGGATGCTCCAGCTTGAGCCTCGCATTGCAGGAGGTGAGCTGCCTCCGCGGCGGGAGTATGAGGACCGGCTTGACAAAGAGATCCGGCTCATCCGGGACATGGGGTTCGAGGGGTACTTCCTGATCGTATGGGACATGATCCGTTTCGCCCGTTCGCAGAACATCCCCGTGGGGCCGGGAAGAGGCTCGGTGGCAGGGAGCCTTCTGGCCTTCAGCCTCGGCATCACCGAGATCGATCCTTTGGAATATGATCTGCTCTTCGAGCGATTCCTCAACCCGGAGCGGATCAGCCTGCCGGATATCGACATCGATTTCTGCGCCCGGCGCCGGGATGAGGTCATCGACTATGTGACCCGGAAGTACGGCCGAGACAACGTCAGCCAGATCATCACCTTCGGGACCATGGCGGCGCGGCAGGCCATCCGGGACGTGGGCCGGGCGCTGGAGGTGCCTTTGCCCGAGGTGGACAAGATCGCCAAGATGATCCCGCCCATGGGAGAAGACTCCTCGATCTCCGCCGCCTCCGAAAAGATCCCGCAGCTGCGGTCTCTGAAGGAGAAAGATCCTCAGGTCGCCAATCTGCTGAATGTGGCCAGGAAACTGGAGGGGCATGTGCGGCATGCCTCCATCCATGCCGCTGGCATCGTGATCACGCCGCGGCCGCTGGTGGAATTCATCCCTCTGTACCAGTCGGCCAGGGAGGAGATCACCACCCATTTCCCCATGCAGGATGTGGAATCCATCGGGCTCCTCAAGATGGACCTGCTGGGCTTGCGGAACCTGACCGTGATCAAGGACACATTGGACCTGGTCTATGAGGCCACCGGGGAACGGATCGACCTGAAAAACATGCCTCTGGATGACGAAGCGACGTTCAGGCTCTTCCAGGAAGGCAGCACCGACGGCGTCTTCCAGTTCGAAAGCTCGGGGATGAAGGACCTTCTGCGGCGGTACAAACCGGAATCCTTCCGCGATCTCATCGCCATGAACGCCCTGTACCGGCCGGGGCCCCTCCAGAGCGGAATGACCGAGGATTTCATCCGTTGCAAGCACGATCCCGATCGGATCACATACGATCCCTCGGAGCTGGAGCCCATCCTCAAAGAGACCAAGGGACTCATCGTGTACCAGGAACAGGTCATGCGCATCGCCACCGATATCGCAGGCTTCAGCATGGCGGAGGCGGACCTGCTGCGCAAGGCCATGGGCAAAAAAAAGGCGGCGGTCATGAAGGCCCAGAAAAAACGCTTCGTGGATGGGGCCAAAAGGAAAGGGATCAGCTCTGCCAAGGCCAGCAAGATCTTCGAACAGATCAAGTATTTTGCCGGTTATGGATTCAACAAATCCCACAGTGCCGCCTATGCCTATCTGGCTTTTCAGACGGCCTTTCTCAAGGCCCATCATCCGGTGTATTTTCTTGCGGCCCTCCTGACTTCTGAAGCGGAGAGGGGAGCGACCCCCCAGGTTGTCAAATACATCAACGAATGCCGGGAGATGGGGATCAAAGTGCTACCCCCGGATATAAATCAGAGCGAGCTGCATTTCAGCGTGGAGGGCAAGGACATTCGCTTCGGTCTGGCTGCCGTGAAGAACGTGGGAGAAGGGGCAGTCCGAGCCGTGATCGAGGCACGCCGCAGTGCGGATGGGGAGGACGGGGCGTTCGTGTCCCCCTTTGATATCTGCCGGGAGGTGGACCCCAAGGCCCTAAACCGGAAGGTGATCGAGAGCCTGATCAAGTCCGGGGCCATGGATTGCCTCGGTTACGCACGCAGCCAGCTTTTTAGCCTCGTTGACGAGATGATCGCGTATGCCGGCGATTATCAGAAAGCCCAGGCTTCCAACCAGGCCGTTCTCTTCGGAAGCGGGCAGCTCGATCCGCCGACCATCTCTCGGGGTATCAAGGAAATGAGCGAATGGGAAGAGCCGGTTTTGCTGGCGCACGAGAAAGAGTCCCTGGGATTCTATCTGAGCGGGCATCCGCTGGCCCAGTACGGGCGCAAACTCAAGGGCCTGATCACTCACTCCATCGAGCATCTGGATGATGCTCAGGGGACGGTTACCGAGGTCAGCCTGGCGGGCATCGTCTCTTCGATCCGGCTGCTGAAGACCCGCAAAGGCGAACGAATGGCCACCTTTATGCTGGAGGACATGAGCGGGCGTGTGGAGGCGGTGGCCTTTCCGGATTGCTACAAGAGCTGTTATGATTTTATCCGCGAAGACCTGCTGGTCTGGGTCAAGGGCCGGCTTAAGGGGAACGGAGACAGGAACAAGCTCCAGGCCCTTCAGGTCATGCCGCTGGAGAAGGCGTTCGAGAGGCGGGCGAAGCGGATGGTCCTGAGAGTCGACCTGTCCGGGTTGGAGCAGAGTGTGTTCGAAGAGCTCAAGGCCCTTCTGGGTGAAAATGCGGGGGAATGTCCGGTCTATTTCGAACTGGAGACCGACGGCTCCTGCCGGCTGGTGGTCCAATCCGTGGATGTCCAGGGGGTCTTACCCTCCGAACGATTGACCAGATCCCTGGAGGACCTCCTGGGTGAAAACACGGTGTTCATACTGTTTTAGCCTGAGTTGTTGACGAGTCGAGGTTGCAGGTTTGACAGGAAACTGAGAAAAGTGAAAACTAAGGTGAGAATCAGGCCCTGATGTTGTGGTGACCATGGCGTATCGAGTGCTTATCGCGGACAGCAGCCCATCAGCCTTGAAGGCCCTGCACCTGGCGTTCCAGGACTCCCATTATGACCTCTACACCACCGGCGACGGCGGCGAGGTGATGGGGCTCCTCCGGCAGGTCAAGCCGGACGCGATCGTGCTGGGATTGAGCCTTCCCCGGACAGACGGTTATGAGCTCGCGCTGCAGCTCCGGAGAATGAAGGAATTCGAGCGGATTCCACTGCTCCTTCTGCAGGCGGCCTTCGAAGAACTGGAGGAGGACCGATTGGCCGAGCTGGACTGTGATGAGATCGTGAGCAAGCCGTTCGACTCGGAGGAATTGGCCCACAAGATCCGAACCCTGATCAGCGGCACGCGCGATCCGGAATCCCTTCCCGAGGAACCGGAACCGGTCCGCGCTGAAGATCCTGTCCCCAAATCGATACCGGCCGGGCCTTCCCCCGAACCCATGCGGGAAGACCAGATGAAGCAACAGATCAAGCAGGAGGTCTTCGAGATGGAACGCGAGCTGGAGAAAAGGATCGCGGCCCGGGTCAAGGCCGAGATCAAGGCCTGGCTGCAGTTCGATCAGCCGGAAGGACAGAAAAAGTCGTGACCCGTCGCATCCCATGGCCGCTGTCGGCCTGAGCGGGGGAGGAGGTCTGCCATGCTTTTGGCTGTGGATATCGGTAACACCAACGTCGCTGTGGGGATCTTCCAGGAGGAAACGCTGGTCGAGCACTGGAAGGTCCGGTCTGATGCGGAAAAGACCTGTGACGAGTACAAGGTCATACTGCGCGGACTGCTGCGGGCCTCGCTCCTGGATGAGACGCAGATCAAAGGCGCCATCCTCTCCAGCGTCGTCCCCCCCCTCACCCCGGTGTTTCAGGAGCTGTGCAGGGGGATGTTTCAGATCAAACCCCTGACTGTCGGGCCTGGATTGAAGACCGGGATGCCCATTCTGTATGAGAATCCCCTGGAAGTTGGCGCCGATCGCGTGGCTTCCGCCGTAGCCGCGCTGGAGAAATACGGGGGGCCCTGCATCGTGGTCGATTTCGGGACCGCCACCACGTTCGACGCCTTATCGGCCCAGGGTGAATATCTGGGTGGGGCCATCGCACCGGGGGTTCGGATCTCGGCCGAAGCCCTCTATGCCAAGACAGCCAAGCTGCCGCGGATCGAGATCGCTAGACCGGAGAGGGCGATCGGCCGGACCACTGTGACCAGCATGCAGTCCGGGCTGTATTATGGTTATATCGGGCTGGTTTCCTCCCTGATCCAGAGGTTCCTGGACGAGCTGGGCGGGGAGGCCGTGGTGGTGGCCACCGGCGGATTCGCGTCTCTAGTCCACCGGGAGATCGCCTCCATCGGTTATTATGAGCCCGATCTCGTGCTGGGGGGGCTCCGTATCCTTTACGAGCGAAACAGAAAGAGCTGACGCACGATCATGCCCAAGGACCGGGAGCGGTATTTTCAGAGCATTGCGCGCCACCTGTTTTCTCTTCGGGGGGCGCCTTTTGTCCTTTCCGCCCGCGAGATGGAGACCGTCGAGGCATGGGAAGCGGACGGCATCCCTCTGAGTACGGTGCTGGAGGGAATGGATCGGGGCTATGAGGAATTCCGGAGCCGGAAAGGACATAAGGGCCGGAAGCTGACCCTGACCCGCTGTCACCCCTATGTCCTGAAAGCCTTCGCACTTCTGCGTGACCGGGGGGTGGGCCGGGAGAGGCGCGTTGTGACACAGGAGGATAAGTGCCGGGAGATCTGTAAGGCGGTGGAGGCATTCCTGGAGGACATCCCTTCTCCTGTCTCTGATCTGCGGGAGATCTATGCGGCCGTATTGAACGAATTGACCAAGGGGGCATGTGACTCCGAGAGCCTCGAGGAACAGGACGCGGGGATCGAGGCGCTGCTCTTCAGGATGGCGTCCAGGCACGACCGCACCCGCCTGGCCGTGGAGATTGCGAAAGAACACGGCGTAACGGATCGGGAGGAGTTGTCCCGCCTGGTCCGGATCAAATGGGTCAAGTCCATGCGGGAGAGGTACAAGGTTCCGCATGTGTCGTCTTTCTACTACTGAGCTCCCCTGGATGGTAAACAAGATCCTCCAGCTTTTAAAAGAGAACAGCGGTGGGCTCAGCTTTCATTCCCTGGCTCGGGGGTTGCGGCTCCTCCAGCGCGAGAAGCCTCTGCTCAAGAAAAAACTCATGGAAATGGAAGACAGAGGCCTGATTCTGCGGGTCAAGCGCTCCTACTTTCTTCTGCCGCCGGCTCGGGTCGTCCGAGGCCGCGTGACCCATGTGGGCCGGACGTTTCTGTTCGTGCAGCCGGAAAAAGGTCAGGGCCCGGATATCTATGTCCCTGCCCGCCACTCCGGGGGTGCGGTGCGCGGCGATATGGTGGAGCTGGCCTCGAGTGGGGAGGGAACCGAGGAGGGCCCGGCGGGCAAAATCCTGCGGATCTTGAAGAAGACCAAGAGCACGGTGGTGGGGATCTGTCGGGAGGTTTGGGGCCGCCCCCATCTGGTTCCCTATGACTCCCCGTTGGGGGAAGAGATCCCTCTGATCATCTCCGGTGCTCAACCCTTCGAAATGGGCGATGTCGTCGAGGTCGACCGGGAGACACGTCGTGTCGTAAGGGCCCTGGGGCGTCCAGATGATCCCGGGGTGGATCTGGAAGTGGTGGTCCGTAAATACGACCTTCCCGATGCTTTTTCCACAGAGGTCTTGGCCGAGGCGGATGCGGTGGCGGGGGCAGGGTTTGAGAACCCGGGAGAAAGAGATGATCTCCGGGATTGGACGTGCGTGACCATAGACGGTGCCGATGCCCGGGATTTCGATGATGCCGTCAGCATCCGGGTAGAGGGTAAGGACCGCTTCTGCCTGGGCGTGCACATCGCGGATGTGTCCCATTTTGTGAGCGCCGGCTCGATCCTCGACCGAGAAGCTTATCGCAGGGGGACCAGCGTCTACTTCCCGGAAAAGGCCCTGCCCATGCTCCCGGAAAGGCTGTCCCACGATGTGTGCAGCCTGCAGCCCGGGGAGGATCGGCTGGCCGTTTCGGTTATCCTGGACATGTCCCGGACAGGAGAGGTTCTCGGGACCAGCATCCGGCCCTCTCTGATCCGGTCGGCCGCACGCCTCACCTATGCGGCGGTGGAGAAGATCTTCGCGGGAGACGAAGAGGAGCGGAGGCGACATGCGGGGCTCATGGGTGATCTGTTGCACATGAGGAGCCTGGCGGAACGGATGCGCCGGTTTCGTGTGGAATCGGGCAGCCTGGATTTTTCGCATCCGGAACCCCGTTTGCGCTATCAGGACGGCGTACTGGTGGCGATCGAGGCTTTCCTCCCCCGGGAGGCACATGGGCTGATCGAGGAGTTCATGCTGGCCGCCAACCAGGCGGTGGCTGTCTTTCTCGAAGACAGGGAGGTGGCGTTCCCGTATCGCGTCCATCCCCCGCCGGCCCTCAAGAACCTGGCTTCGCTGCGGGAGCTGCTGGGTCACTTTGGGGTATCCCTGCCCGCGCCGGAGAAGGTGAAGGCGTCCCACCTCCAGGCCGCTCAGGAGCAGTTGCGGCTTCGGCCGGAAGGCAAGTACCTCTCACTCCAGATACTCAAGAGCCTGAGGCTTGCCTCGTACGCCACCAAGAACTCGGGGCATTTCGGTTTGGGCAAAAAGATCTACACGCATTTCACCTCTCCTATAAGGAGATATCCCGATCTTGTGACCCACCGGATCCTCCAACATGTCCTGGCGGGAAGGGCACAGGAGGACGTCCCCCTGGCCGCTCTGGCGCATGCCTGTTCGGAACGCGAGCGCCGCGCCGAAGAGGCGGAGCGGGAACTGCTGGAGTGGCGCATCTATCGCCATCTGCACTCCCGCCTGGGCGATGAATTCCCGGGTTTTGTGGTGGGCATCAACAAGGCGGGCCTGGTAGTGGAGCTGGAAGACCTGTTTGTGACCGGACTGGTCTTGTTCCAGGATATGGGTGATGACTATTTTGTCCGCGATTCCGAGATAAGTGTTAAGGGCAGGCACTCGGGGACGGCTGTTGTTTTGGGTGACCGGATCCGTGTCGTACTGGCATCCATCAAGCCGGATCTGCGCCGGATGATCCTGATCCCGTCTGGCCGAGATGTTTGAGCACGGCATAGGATGGGACATGTGCCCCTTTTGGATGCTAAGTTATAGACCAAGCGTGTTGTGCTTTGTTCTCGATCGGTTATAATGGTAGGACATGATCATGCGTTTTCAGGAGCAGAATGAATTCCCAGTGCTTTGATGCCAAGCTGGACAGCGATAAAGGGAAGGCCTGCGGGCCTCAAGCCCTGCTTATCCACGGCGGGCACAGGATCGGGGTCGATCTCCGTTTCTATGAGCCGCCCAGCCCTTTTGTCCAGGTACGGACGGACCGGCCTATCGAGGTTTCATGGGGGGACAAGATCGAGCTGCTGGCTCTACAGGATCGAAAGCCGGGGCTCCGCGGTACAGTGCTCGATCCGGTGGCACTCCGGATAAGCCGCCGGGTGAAGGCCCGAAGGCTCGAATTCCTGGAGGCTTTGAGCGGCGGAGGGAAAAAGATGCTCCTGGCCCTGACCGAGAACAGAGGCGTCAAGGGATTGACCGAGAGCGAGATCGAAGATTTTGCCGCCCTTTCCCAGAAAACCAGACTTGGCTGGGCCCAGGAGTTGGAGGCCGAGGGCCTGATCAAGATCCTGTCCTTCGAACCCCTGTTCCTACTGGCGGAGTCCAGCTTCGTTTATCTGTGTGAAAAGATACAGACCCATATCGATAGGCAGCATCGGGACAAGCCGGACCTGATGGGGATCACCCTCAAGAGCCTCCGTGCGCGCTTCCGGATCCCCGACCGGGTCAACCTCCTGGCGCTCAAAGCGCTGCAGAAGGGAGGGCGCATCAGCTGGAGAGACGACCGGGTGTTCCCCGCGGGTTTCCAGGTCGAAGCCTTCCCGGAGGATGAAAAGCTCCTGGCGGAGCTGGAGGAAATGTCCTTGAAGGGGGAATTCAAAAGGGTTTCTTTGGAAGAGATCCGAAAACGATTCCGCATTTCTTCGGATCGATTGAACCGTCTCCTGGCTCTATTGGTCGAGCAGGAAAAGGTCATTCAGGGAAGAGACGGCTTTCTGCTCCATTCGCAGTGGCTTGACGAGGTGGTGGCTCAGCTGCGCAGCCGAGGCCGGAGCGAGATCAGCATTGCCGAGTTCAAGGATCTGACGGGCCTAAGTCGGAAATACGCGATCCCTCTGCTGGAGCTGTTGGATCAGCTGGGCATAACTCGCCGGATAGGCTCACACCGCGAGATTCTCTGACTGCCGAGGGCCCCGCCGGAACCCGCCAGCCTGAGCTGCCTACTGAGAGCCGCCGAGAAGGGCCAGGCCGAATAGGCCGCTGGTCAACGCAAAACCCACCAGGGGCAGTGTGGCTCCCCCGGTCCATACCATGCTGATGGTGAACCAGGAGCTGATGATTCCTCCCAAGCTCAGGAGCTTAACGTTTTTGGTCAAGACTTTTTTAATTTGCATGCCAGAACCCCGCTTCCATATTTTTATTAACCTTGCAGCCGAATAATTTGCAAAAACCATGCCACGCTATATTTTCTTTGTTATGTACGAGTTATAAACTGAGCCTCTGTTCTGTCTGCCTTAAAAAGGACAATTATTGTTCCATCTTGTCAATTATTGTCACAAAACCGGAAGCATTATGTGATCCAGAGCCAGTTCTCAGGGGGATTCCAATTCAGACCGTGCGTTCCTCGCCCGGACCTGCCTGCCCTGTGAAACGGGTATATGAAAACGGATCAAGGTCAATACTTGTCTTTCCCGTGAGGATGAGCTCGCTGAGGATGCGCCCGACAGATGGACCATGCTGGAAGCCGTGGCCCGAGAATCCTACGGCACCGAAAAATCCGTCCAGTTCGCCTAGGCTGCCTATGATCGGGTTTTCGTCGGGTGTGATCGCATAGAGGCCTCCCCACCCTCGTAGGATCTCCGCTTGGGCCAGCACAGGCGACCTCCGGTGTGCGGCCTCGATGAGGCTTTCCAGGAAATCCCGGTCCACGTGAGTGTGGAAGCTGGAGGGCTCTTTCGGGTCAGTCATACCCATCAGGATCCCCCGTCCTTCCCCACGAAAATAGAAAAGGGAATCCTGGTCGATAATCAGGGGGAGAGGCTTGGGAATGGCATCGAATTGCCGTGTCACGTAAACCTGGCGCCGAAAGGGCATGACCGGCAGCTCGATCCCTGCGGTGGCTGCCAGCTCTGCCGCCCAGGCTCCGGCCGTGTTGACCACGATCGGGGCCGCCACGGTCCCTCTAGTCGTCCGGACCCCCTGGACACGGCCGCTTCCCGTTTTGACCGCCAGCACGCGGGTGTTTTCCTCGATGGAAACCCCTAGCATTCGAGCGGATTCGGCAAATGCCATGGCTACGCTGTACGGGTCGGCATGTCCATCCTGGGCGCAGTATGTCCCGCCCTGGAGATCGTCGGTGTTGAGAAACGGCCATCGCCTGCGTATCTCGCTCGGGGGGAGGATCTCCACAGGCACACCCAGATCCTGTTGTGTGCGCACACTCTCCAGGAAGGAATGCCAGGTTTGTTCTTTCTGCGCCATAAACAGGTAGCCCACTCGGTGAAAATCCAGGGGGCGCCCGAATGTCTCCTCGAAGCGGGAGAACAGCTTCAGGGTCATTTGTGACAAGCGGATGTTGGATGGGTGGGAAAACTGCTGGCGGATGCCGCCCACGCTGAGCCCGGTCGAGGCTTGAGCCAGCAGGTCTTTTTCCAGCAGGGATATCTTCAGGGAGCCCGCCTGGGCCAGGTAGCAGGCTGTGCAGAGCCCCAAGATGCCGCCGCCGACGACGGCAATATCGGCGCTCCTCTCTGACTGAGCCATGTCGGTCACAGGAACTGGGGATCTGAAGCGGGGGCCCTCCCGTCAGGGTGCAATTATTTTTTCTTTGTTGCTGTTTTTGTCTTTTTGGCCTTGGCCTTCTTACCCTTGGCCCCTTTGATCACGGTCTGGTCCTGCTGCTTCAGGCTCAGGGCGGATGTCAGCATGTCCCCAAAGATCCCTTTCATCGGTTTCTCGGCATCTTTGGGCTTATATTCTTCCGCCGCTTCCTCCGGTGCCGCTCCGAACTCGAGGCCGACATCGTCCTCGGCCCCTTCGGACTTCACGGCAATGAGGGCTTCAAGTTCGGATTCTTCCAGTTCGATCCGTTCTTCTATGATGCGGCGTTCTCCCTTGCGTCTGCGTGGGGCCTTGTCCGTTTCGAACGCCGGCTTGGTTTTTCTCTTCTTCTTTTTCGCCTTTTCTTCTTTCTGTGGTCTGACCGGCTCCGCCTTCGGCCTCCTCTCGGGTTTGGCCGGGGCCTTGGGCCTCTTGGGACGGACTGCCGGTTTGGCGGGTGGGGACTTGGGAGGCTTGGGCACAACACGGGCTTTTTCTTCCAGGATGACGGTGGGGGTTTCGACCTCGCCCACCGTACCGATGGCGGGCAGGCTGTCATCTTCCCGGGGAGTTAACGTCACCGCCGGCATCTCCGCCAGCCCTTCCTCGAGGATCTCCGCCGCCTCTTCTTCCGGTTCTACGAATTCTTTGTAGTGGAACAGCCCTTTTTTCTTTTCATAACGAATGAACTCCGGTGTGCTGCACAGGGCCTTTTCCACATCGTTCAAGTTGGTGTGCCGGAGCAGATCCACCAAATGAAAGGCCCGCTGTATGTGAAGCGATAGGACCTCGCCTTCCAGGCCGAAGTTCTTGAAGACAAGGATCAAGAGGTCGAGAAGATCGAGGTTGGCCCGTACAGAGTAGAGGGTCTCCAACGTTTTCAACGCATCTGCATCGAGGAAGATGATCTTGTTGGGCAAGGAGGTAGTGGGGACCTCTTTATCGGTCAGGGAAAACCTGTCCTTTTTGGCATCATAGGTGACATAAGGAACGCTCAGGCCCTTTTTTGAGCGCTTCAGAGCGACATGGATGGTGTGGCCTTCTCCCTTTTCCAGCGTGAGGCTGGCCCCCTGTGTGATCGTGTTTTTCTGATAGTATTCCTTCAAGCCCAGAAAAATCGCCCGCGTGGGATAAAAATAGGCGGTGTGGCTGCCGCGGCCTTCCGTGTCGACGAACGTGTATTCCCGCGATTGCGAAAGCTCCCTGACCAATGACTTCGGTACTGTCAAACCTCCCGACAGTACCTCCCGCCAAGTCAGATAGGCTTTCAGGGGAAACTTCTGGGGGGGGGTCAATGCGGGCGCCGTCTCTACGGTTCCGGAAGAGGAGGGGAGCTTGGTCAGAGGTTTGGCCAGAGGCAGGTCCTTGAGCATCTCTTCCAGGATTTCCTTCAGGAACCACATGCCTTTTTTATCCGGGGAGATGTAGACAAAAGTCTTCTTGAATCTCTTGTCCAGGGCTGCGTTCAGGCTGATGCAGTGGAGATCGAAGTCTTCCGCCTTGGGGCCTGTGCCCAAAAAGTCCTTGACCAGATCGGCGGCTCCGCCCGATTTCCCGGTTTCCCGAATCCGCGTTTCGATCTGACGCACGACATCCGCCTCTATCGGGACCTGTTTTTCTGTGAGCTGGTAGGAGTCCTGCCAATGGAAAAAATCTTTGGAGCGGGAGAGGGCGGATCCCAGGTTCTTGGTCAGGGTCCGAAAGTCCCGCTCGGTCATAGGCAGTTCCTTCATCCGGGGATCCTGTTCCTTCTCGAGTATCGTGGGGGCCTGGCAGCTGCCCTCCGTGGCGCTGGGCAGGAGGACCTGTGTCTTGGACCTTTTCATGTACTCGACGTGTCTCCGGAAAATCCCGCCTCCCGTGTAGTCCACTTCCAGCATCTCACAGTTGAAGCTGTCATAGGAGATCTTGTTGAGGACCTTGAGCACCACGGCTCCCTGGAAATGCTCCGCACCCTTGCTGCTGACCTGAAGCTGCTCGTCGTATTCTTTGCAGATAAGGTCACCCACCTTATATTCACAGTTGGGATCGTAGACCTTGACTTCCTGGCTGAGCTGTCCGGCGTTTTTTCGGTATGCCAGTTTCGTGGCCAGGTCCTGCAGGTTGACGACGGCCTCATCTTTGTGAAGCTCGTCCTGCAGCCAGGCCAGGTCCTTGGCGGCAATGGTAGTGTTTTCGTTATCCTTACTCATCGTCTCTCGAATTTTCTTCTAGGTATAATACCATAATAGCTTTTTGAATATAAAGTTTGTTTTCAGCCTGCTCGAAAACGGTTGAATTGTCCGATCCTAAAACGTCTTCCGCCACTTCCCGGCCCGGCTGGAGAGGCTGTGAGTGCATGAACAGCGCGTCGGGAGCTGCCAGGGCCATGAGTTCGCGCGTCACCCGATAGGGTTGAAAGCGCTGCAGAACACGCGTCTCATCCCCATGGGAGGATCCGCGGCACGAAAGAGGCCAGGGGGAAGCATAGACCACATCCGCCCGGGCCACGGCTTCCGAGGGATCATGGGTAAGCTGCAGGATGAAGCCGGTATCCCGGCCATCGGCTTCGGCCTGTCTTACGATATTGGCATCGGGATCGAACCCAGCCGGCGTGGCCACGGTCATGCAGGCGCCGGCCTTGGCAGCGGCCAGCATCAAGCTGTGGCATACGCTGTTGCCGTTGCCTACATAAGCTAGGCGGGTGCTGGCCGGCTCCCTGAGGTTCTCT
The DNA here is from genome assembly GCA_030620655.1 of Candidatus Aminicenantota bacterium. Taxonomy (GTDB): domain Bacteria; phylum Acidobacteriota; class Aminicenantia; order Aminicenantales; family Aminicenantaceae; genus JAUXEH01. Next base: position 15,019 of record JAUXEH010000018.1, read on the forward strand.
TTGATGAAGAGCAGGTCGGCCAGCGCCTGGCAGGGAGACACGAGATCGGAGCCGGCATTGATGACGGCGATACGGCTCTCGCCGGCCAGTTCCACAACCTGCTTGTGCTCCGGGGAGAGAAGCACGATCCCGTCCACCCAGCGCTCCAGGTTTCGACCCAGTTCCAGGGTTGCCCGGCTGGCGGAGGGGGCCGCATCGTACAGGGGCAGGTACACAGTCGTCCCCCCCATCTGCCGCATCCCCAGCTCGAATGCGGCTCGGGAAAGGTGTTGCAGAAATGCAAAGACCAGAGCCAGGGCCTTGCCTGCCAGCCTGTCCCGATAACGCCCAGGCCGGTGCTTGATCTCGCGCGCCAGGTCCATAAGGGCGTGATATTCATAAAGAGTCAGGCCGTGGATGGAGAGGAAGTGTTTTGCCATGGCTTTACCCTAGGCCACGATCTTGGTCCCTGACCGGTTGATCAGAGCGGCCTTGAGGTGGCTGGCCGATGTGATGATGACCTCCTGGCCTCCGGCACGGATGTACTCGATTGCGGCCAGGATCTTGGGGCCCATGGAGCCCGGCGGGAAATGCCCCGCATCGAAGTATTCCTGAGCTTCGTCTGCGGTCATATTATCGAGCGGGATCTCATCTGGTGTGCCGAAATTCAGGCTGACACATGGGACGTTGGTCAGGATGATAAACAGCTCCGCCTCGGCCTCGCGGGCGATCAGACCGGAAGAGAAGTCCTTGTCGATGACCGCTTCCACGCCCTCAAAAAGGCCCCGGCCGTTGATCACGACCGGGATCCCGCCTCCACCGGCGGCGAGGACGATTCTGCCTTCGTTCACCAGGTCGAGCACCACCCGCTTGGGGACCACATCGATGGGCCTGGGCGATGCGACAACTTTGCGGAATCCGCGCCCGGCATCCTCGATCATGGTCCATTTTTTTTCCCGCATGAGCATCTGGGCCCGGTAGTGGGAGTAGAAAGGCCCGATGGGTTTGGAGGGATTTTCAAAAGCCGGGTCTTCCTTGTCCACTACGACCTGGGTGATCAGTGTGGCCACTTCCTTATCCAGAGAGTTCTTGCGCAGCTCGTTGATGATGGCCGTTTCCAGCATATAACCCATGCTGCCTTCGGTCATGGCATTGCAGACCTCGAGGCTGAAAGGCGGGATCTTGTTGATGGCCTCTTCCATCTGGATGAGCAGGTTCCCGACCTGGGGTCCGTTTCCGTGGACGATGATGAGTTCGTATCCCTTCTTCACGACGTGGGTCATGAGACGGGCCGCTTGGCGGGCATTGTTCATCTGCTCGGCCTGCAGCCCTCTTTGCTGGGCGGGCAGGATGGCGTTCCCCCCAAATGCGATCACCGCGATCTTTCGCTTCATCAGAAGTCCTTGAGGATCTCCTTGAGGTCCGGAATCCCGATTTCCTCCAGGTCATAGTTGACACGCAGGATCCGTTTGTTGGTCTTGATGCGGCGGCCCAGGTCGATCGGCGTGCCGCTGACGACCAGGTCGCATTCGATGCGGTCGATGGTCTCCGCCAGTTCGGCCATCTGCTCGTCCCCGTATCCCATGGCTGGAAGCACACGGTCCAGATGATCGTATTTTTCTAAGGTGGCCTTGATGCTGCCAACGGCAGAGGGCCGAGGGTCCACGATGTGGGCGGCGCCGTATTTTTCGGCGGCCACGATCCCGGCACCGTATTTCATCCCGCCGTGGGTCAGGGTGGGGCCGTCTTCCACGACCAGTACGGTCTTGCCGGCGATCTCGTCGCCTTCCGGGACGTGAATGGTCGAGTTGGCCTCCACGACCACAGCGCTCGGGTTGAACCGCTGGATGTTGGCCTTGACTTCTGCCACGCCCTCGGCAGGGGCCGTGTCCATCTTGTTGATGACGAGCACATCCGCGCGCCGGAAATTCGTCTCTCCGGGATAGTACAGGATTTCGTGACCGGGGCGGTGGGGGTCCACGACCACGATTTCGAGGTCGGGGCGGTAAAAGGGGATGTCGTTGTTGCCGCCGTCCCAGAGGACGATGTCGGCTTCCTGTTCGGCCTGCTTGAGGATGGCGCCGTAATCCACGCCGGCGTAAACGACGATGCCGTTCTTGATGTGGGGCTCGTATTCTTCCATTTCCTCAATTGTGCACTCGTGTTTGATCATGTCCTCATAAGCGGCGAAGCGCTGTACCGCCTGTCGGGCCAAGTCACCGTAGGGCATGGGATGCCGGATGGCCACCACCCTCCGTCCCTTTTCTTTCAGGAGCAGCGCGATTTTACGGGTGGTCTGGCTCTTGCCGCAACCGGTGCGTACCGCACACACGGAGACCACCGGTCGGCTGCTTTTGATCATGGTTTCATCAGGGCCCAGGAGGACGAAGCTGGCACCGGCCGCCTGGACCAGCGAAGCCTGGTGCATGACGTATGCGTGGGGGGTGTCGCTGTAGGAGAAAAAGACCTGATCGACCTTTTCCTCTCGGATCAGTCGGGAGAGGTCCTCTTCGGCGTGTATAGGGATTCCATCGGGGTACAGCTCGCCGGCCAGGACCGCCGGGTATCTGCGACCCTCGATGTCCGGTATCTGCGTGGCGGTGAAAGCGGTGACATGGAATTGCCGGTTGTCGCGGAAGAATACGTTGAAGTTGTGGAAGTCTCTGCCGGCCGCTCCCATGATGATGACATTTTTCATCGACTCTTACTCCTTAATAATCTAGGTAAACTACTCTAAAAAAAAGACGTAGTATAATACACCCACCCCGTTTATGCAACCGCCATCCAGTCCTCGCACTTGGTATCTTGGTATCAATGACAGTTACCGCTCTGTCTTATCTCCAAGGAGTGCAATCAGGCCGTCTGCGAGGGTTCCACGCCAATTTAAGTACCCATGACCACCGTTGAATTCCTGGTAATGC
>JAUXEH010000236.1 GCA_030620655.1 Candidatus Aminicenantota bacterium
CATCGCCGGTGTGGACCGGGTGTCGGTGGACGCCTACTGCACGACGCTGTGGGACATCGAGGCCAAGGACATCATCGCCATTACCCATGCCCACAAACGGGGGCTGGGCAACATGAATCTGGCCGAGCTGAGCATCAAGGAGACAAAGCTATGAACAGCCCGGCACCCGAACAGGCTTCGTTTCTTTCACGCCGGGATTTCGTGAAATATATGGTAGCGGGATCGGCCCTCTCGGTGGCCGCCCTGGACAAGCTAAACGCCGAAATCTACCAGAGCATCAAGGAGCTCGACCTGAAATACATCCGCGACCTGGCTCCGGACGGCCGCTACTGGGATGCCATCCGCGATAAGTTCATGTTCCAGGACGGGCTCATCATGATGAACAACGGCACCGTGGGCCCCATGCCTAAGCCGGTATTCAACACGCTGATCAAGGCCTTCAGGGTACAGGCCACCCACCCCGTGGATGTGTACTCCTACCTGCCCTTCAAGGAAGAGGATGTCCGGCGCAAGGTGGCCGCCTTTATCGGGGCCTCGGAGGACGAGGTGGCCATCGTCCGCAACACCACCGAGGGCATGAACTTCGTGGCCAACGGCCTGGACATGGAGGCGGGCGACGAGGTCCTGATGTCGTCCATGGAACATCCCGGCGGCACACATCCCTGGAAGATCAAGGAGAAGCGCTACGGCATCAAGGTCACCGAGGTGCCCATCGGGCTCCCGCCCCGGAGTGTCGACGAGTTCGTGGGTGCCTTTGAGCAGGCCATCACGCCCAAGACACGCATCATCAGCGTGAGCCACACGGTCTATATCTCCGGGCTCATGGCGCCTCTCAAGGAGCTGTGCACAATGGCGCACGAGAAGGGGCTGCTGGTGGTGGCCGACGGGGCACATGCCATCGGCATGCTCGACCTCGACATGCACGACCTGGGAGTGGATTTCTATGCCACCAGCCCCTACAAGTGGTTGGGGGCCCCCACGGGTGTGGGTGTGTTCTATGTGCGCAAGGAAGCCCAGGACAAGCTCTGGCCGACCATCTGCACGTCCGGCTGGGACAGGCCCGGAAGCGCCCGCAAGTTCGAGACCCTGGGTCAGCGGGCGATGGCCCTCATCATCGCTTTGGGCGAGGCGGTCGACTTCCAGAACTACATCGGAAAGACCCGGATCGAGAAGCGGATCAAATCTCTGGCCGGGTATTTCAAGCAGGAACTGAAGTCCATACGGGGAGCCAGGCTGCACACCTCGGAGGATCCCTATCTCAGCGGCGGCTTGACAGCCTTCTCCATCGAGGGGGTGGAACCGCTTGACATCGTGGAACACGTGCGACAGAAGTACAACATCGTGATCCGCACCGTGGGCAGCAAGGAAAAGGGCACCTACGGCGTGCGCGCCTCCACCCACATGTACATCAATCACATGGAGGTGGACATGCTGCTGCAGGGCATCAAAAAGGTCGCTGCCCGCCGCACATAAGACCGTCCTTGCGAACGAAGTGATGTAATCTCAGGATAGCTATCCTAAGATAATTCCTTGTGCCGATAACAGTCTGTCGTGTGGTCGTTGACCAGGCCCGCGGCCTGCATGAAGGCGTAGCAGATGGTCGGCCCCACAAAGGAGAATCCCCGCTTCTTCAGGTCCCTGCTCATGGCCTCGGACTCGGGGCTCCTGGCCGGGAGGTCCGGGAGTGACTTCCAATTATTCTGTATGATCTTACCCCCGACGAATCCCCATATATAGGCGTCGAAGCTCCCGAATTCCTCCCGCACCTTGAGGAAGGTCCGGGAGTTTTGTATGGCCGCCTCGATCTTCCGCCGGTTGCGGATGATGCCCGCGTCCTGGAGCAGTCTTTCGACCTTGTCCGAATCGTAGGCCGCGACCTTCCCGGCATCGAACCCATCGAACGCCTTCCTGAAGTTCTCTCGTTTGCGCAGGATGATCTCCCAGCTCAGCCCGGCCTGGAAGGCATCCAGGATCAGGTGCTCGAACAGCAGGCGGTCGTCATGCGCCGGCACTCCCCATTCCCTGTCGTGATAATCAGTGCAGTACGAGCCCTCCGGCACCCACTCACAGCGTTTCTTCATCCCTGATTTTCCTCTCCCAAGAATGTACCCGTTAGGACGACGGATTTCAATCGAAATTATTTAACCTGAATAATTCATAAAAAATGTCAATATTTCACGTAATGCTCGACTCGTGAATTATCCAGGCTAAATAAAGTAGCCTGTCCCCGGTTATTTTGTTTATAATGGGTCATCATGCGAAAGTATGCCGGCTTGTTTTCAGTTCTCTGTGTCCTGATCGCCCTGCGCGACGACTTCAGGAAGGCGGGCGGCATGGTCCTCTACGACGCCCTCCGCCGCTACTCCAGTGCCGAGCGCACGGGTCAGGATAACTGACTGGGGAGCGCATCCGGGAGAGGCCCATCCGAGAGCTCGTCGTTGTCGCCGCCTGCCTGCTGGCCCTGGTGCTGTTCTATGCCGTGGAATACTTCCGCTTGGAACAAAGCCGCCGGCGCCTGTCCCTCCGGATCTGTGTGACCGGCGCCCGCGGCAAGTCCAGCGTCACACGCCTGCTGGCTGCGGCCCTCAGCGAAGCGGGTATCAAGGTCCTGGCCAAGACCACAGGATCCCGGCCTATGCTGCTTCTTCCGGACGGCTCGGAGGTCGAGCTCAGCCGCCGGGGAAGGCCTTCCGTGCTCGAGCAGATCAAGGTCATACGGAAGGCGGCGGACCTGTCGGCGGATGTGGTCGTGGCGGAGCTGATGAGCATCCGGCCCGAGACCCTGACCATCGAGAGCCATCGGATCTTCAAGCCGAACATCCTCCTGATCACGAACGCCCGCCCCGATCACACGGAACACTGGGGGCCGTCCCGGGAGACCGCCGCCCGCTGCTTGGCCGCGGCCATCGCTCCGGACTGCATGGTGTTTGTCCCGGATGAGGAGATGACGCCGGTGTGGGAGGAAGCGGCTGTACAAAGGGGATCGGAGATCCGGCGTGTAAGGGGTGGCGGTTCGCGAACTGGGGGCGAATCGGCCCGGATGGAAAGCCCGATAAAGGGTCTGGATGGCAAGCTCAAATTCGAGCCCAACGTGCGGCTGGTGGAAGCGGTCACGGATTACCTGAACATCGACCGTGGAATTGCCGAACAGGGCATCCGGAGATCTCTCCCCGATCTGGGGGGGCTGCGGATCTGGCGCTGGCAGCCGGACCCGGACGTCCCAGCCTGGGACTGTGTCAGCGCCTTCGCCGCCAATGACCCGGATTCCACGCGTTTGGTGATGGAGAAGCTGGCGGATCTGGGGCTTATCAACGGGAAGCCTGTCATCGGGCTGCTCAACCTGCGCCGCGACCGCGGCGACCGCACGCTGCAGTGGCTGGAGGCCCTCCGCACAGGGAGTTTTCCGGGCCTGCAGGGGCTCTTTGTGATGGGCACTCACGCCCGGGCCTTCAAGAGGCGGCTGAAAGCAAACCGCCTCGGCATCCAGCCGATTATTCTCAAGAGTGGCCGGGCCGCCGGCATGATGTCGGCAGTGACTGCGCGCACGACTCCCCCTGCCCTCATCCTGGGCATGGGCAACATGGGAGGCGCCGGCCGGGAGCTGGTGGAGTACTGGGAAAGGGAGGGAGAGAGCCGTGCTGTATGAAACCCTCTTCATCGGCATCGTGCTCGCCCTCCTTTACGTGGAGACCACGGACGTCTACCCGGGGGGGATCATAGTCCCGGCCTACTTCGCTTTGTTCCTGGACCGGCCCCTCTTCGTGGCCGCTACCCTGGCCGTGGCCTTTGCCGCCCTCGGGGTGTACCGCCTGCTCTCCCGGAGCCTCATCCTTTTCGGCAGGCGGCGTTTTGTCCTGCTCCTCCTGCTGGGGGCGCTCATCTCTCAGCTCGGGCTGATCCTGGCGCCGCGCCTGGTCCCGGCTGCGGTTGAGGTCCGCATCATCGGCTGGGTCATCCCCGGGCTCCTGGCCAACAACCTGGACAAACAGAAAGCCGTCCCCACGCTGGCGTCGCTTTTGACCGTGGCCGCGGCCACCTATGTGATCGTAAGGATCCTGGCATGGATCACGGGGTAGGTCGCTCTTCTCCGGTCTTTGTCTGGCTGCTGATCCTGAGCCTCGCCTTCCTGGTCCTGATCTATGTCCTGCCCTTTTCCGGTTCGGGAGATCTGCCCTTTACCATGGTCCAAGCATCGGAGAGAATGGTCTCTGCGACTCAAGCCCTTCGAGAGTGCCGGGCCGGAAACGGCCTCGCCATCGATCCTGATATAGACATCAACCGAACCGGCCTGATCGGCGGCGAGTTCTCCCCGATCACCACCTCGGTGGGCCAGCTCGAGGCCAAGCGCACGACCACCAATCCCAACGCCGCAGGCCTGATCGTCCTGCTGCTGCATCAAGCCGGTGTGCGGCGCGGCGACACGATAGCGGTGGGAGCCTCCGGTTCCTTCCCCGCATTGATCATCGCTACCCTATGCGCGGCCTCTGTCATGGACGTCGATGCCTTGTTTATCCCTTCCCTGGGCGCCTCCCAATGGGGCGCCAACCATCCGGAATTCCACTGGCTCATCATGCAGGACTGCCTGGAAGATCTGGGCTTGATCCGGAGGCCGCCTGTGGCCGTTTCCCTCGGTGGAGACAACGATGTGGGCACCAACATGGCGCCTGAGGGACGCGCCCTCCTGGAAAGGGCCATGGAGGCGAGCGGCTTGACGATCATCCGGGAGCAGGATCTTAAGAAGAATGTCGCCTGGCGGACGCGGCTTTTAAGGGCGGCGGCCAACGGGGCGGCCATCCGGGCCTTCGTCAACATAGGGGGAACCTTCGCCAACATCGGCACCGACTCCCTCATCCTCGAGGTCAAACCGGGCGTGGCCCGCATCCGAGACTTTCCGTCTCCGGAACGGCAGGGCATGGTCTTTGCCATGGCAGCCCGAAATGTTCCCGTGATCCACCTGCTCTTCATCCGCGGCCTTGCCACAGAGTACGGTCTGCCCTGGGATCCGAAGCCCCTGCCTTCACCCGGACAGGGCACACTCTACCGCCGCGTCCGTGAGCACAGCCTGATATTTATCATCATGGGCCTGGTTTACCTGGCCGCTGTAATCGCCCTGCTTTTTGTCGACAGCCTGCGGCGCAGGCGTC
>JAUXEH010000293.1 GCA_030620655.1 Candidatus Aminicenantota bacterium
CCAGACTTCAAAACGCTGTAGATGCGTTTCGCCTCATCTAAGCTTTTCTGAATGTCCTCTTCGCTTGTCCCGCCGGCCCGCGCGATGAGCTCGCTCTGCATGTACAGGATTTCCTCGCCGGTCAGTCCGGTCCCGGCCATAAGCACGATGAAGGCCACATCCTCGGACCGGGCCGCGGCCATGGGGGCGATGATGCCGCCCTCGCTGTGCCCGATCAGGCCGATCCGTCCGGGAGCGATCTCCTGGTGGTCCTTGAGGAAGGACACACCCGTCAGCACGTCTCCGGCCAAGTCCTCTGTGGTAGACTCGCTGAGGTCCCCGGTCGTGCCGCCTACTCCGCGGTCATCCACCCGCAGCACGGCCATACCGCGCCGCGTGAGGTGATCCGCAATGACCAGGAAGGGCTTGTGGTTGAAGATCGTCTCGTCCCGGTCCTGGGCGCCGGAGCCCGTGATCAGAAGCGCGGCCGGAAAGGGGCCCTCTCCCTGCGGCAGGGTCAAAGTGCCGGCCAGGGTGATGCCTGCCCCCGTGTTCTCGAAGGAGACCTCCTCTTCCCTATAGGGGAAGGGTTTATGGGGGGTCTGGGGGCGCTTGACCTCTTCTACCTTGTCCACCTTTTCGAGCTCCAGGGGAAACTCCATGCCCGCCTGTTTAAAGACGACCTGCATGTGCTCGCCGTCGGGTTGGAGCGTCCCCCTGACCTCAATAGCCTGCTTGTACACCATGACGATGGTATCGTCTTCCACCGTGACCGAATCCATGGGCAGGTCGGTGGCGCCCTGGTCCGGGCTGTCCCAGGTGGCTGTGTAGCCGCCCCCTTCGGCTTTATCGATCTTGAACACGAGCCGCACCTCCATACCCGGGGCCTTGAGGATCCCCTGCCAGATGCCGGCATAATCCTTCTCGACTGCAGCCTCGGTCGTATAGGCGGCCAGCAGCATCCCGATAACACAAACTAGAATCATTCTTCGTTTCATTTGCCAAACTCCTTCCTTTTCTATTATCTCAATGTACATACGCAATATACACTTGATTTATTCGAGACAAACAATTAACGACAAATCTGAAATATTCATCGCGAGCAATTCATGCGTCTGATCAATTGAATGGCTAGCGGATCGTGGTCATGATCCAGAGCAGCAGGATGATGACACCCACCAGCACCCAGCTGCCGAAGAAACCCAAGTAATCCAGCTTTTTCCACTTGAGAAACTCCCAGTTGGAGTGCGGGAACATCTTCTGATGGTCGTACATCCGGGGATTGGCGTAGGCCGCCTCCAGCGCCCGCTGCTCCTCTTCCGGGGTTTTCTGCACCGGGGTGTGCAGCTTGGCGAAGAAGCGGTCGACAGCGTCTCCGGACACAGGCCTGGTCAAGAATGACAGCAGGAAGATCAGCACGAAGGGGAACAACGCGTCGAAGAAGAACCGGGTCGCCACCAGTTGGGATTTCTGGAAGCGGGAAAAGTCGATGCCCAGCCAGCTCAGGACCCATATCTCGGCATGGAAGCGCCCGATCCCGATCTTGGCTGAGCCCGGGTCCTCCGGGTCGATCCGCGCTACACTCTCGAAGAACACGCCCGCAGGCTCGATCACATAGGGCTTCTCGATGGTCTGGCCCACGGCCTGCGCCCGCCCCTCCTCGACATCCTCCGTCAGGGCCGCGGTCTGGATGATCATGGTCCGCATCTGTGTCTCCTGCAGAAAGGCCGGGTTCGTGCGCGCCCAGTTCCAGCCCTGGAACAGGTTGGGGATGAGGGCATAGATCACGAGGCAGACGAACACCTGGATGATGACCGCCGGCTTGGACAGCCGCCGCCAGACGAATCCCAGCCATATGGAGGCGCCGAAGATGGCGGGGATCGAGATGCTGTACTTGAAGAGGACGAGCAGGTTGTCGATGAAGAGTGCCACCACAATGCCGCCCAACAGGATGGCGGCGATGGCGAACTTGCTCACCAGGAGGTAGTGCTTCTCCGTCCGGGAGGGTCGGAAGGGCTGGTAGATGTTCTTGATGAACAGGGCGGCGTGGGACACGGAGCTGGCGTCCAGGGTAGACATGTTGGCGGCCAGGATGCCCACCAGCATGAGGCCGATGGCCCCGGGAAAGAGCAGGTCCTTGGTCATGTAGCCCCAGATCAGGTCCGGGTCGTGCAGCTTGCCCATGTAGAGCCCTATGGCCAGCAGGCCGGCCAGGGCCCAGAAGATCATGATCAGGCGCTTGAAGAACATCCCTCCGATCATGCCCAGGCGGGCGGTCATCTCGTCCTTGGCCGACCCGGCCGTGGCCATCCCGGGCGCCACCGCGATGATGGACACCAGGTTGGCCAGCACCATGGCCGCGATGGTGTACCAGGCATACTCGCTCATGGTGACCGACCCGAAGAGCTCGAACATGTAGTCTGGCACGGACGCGTGCAGCCCGGCGAATCCCCCGATCTTGGAGAGCCCGATGGGGATCAGGATGAGGGAGAAAAAGACAATGAGGATGCCCTGGATGGCGTCGGTGATGGCCGCCGCCCGGAACCCGCCCAGCATGGTGTAGATCCCAACGATCACGGCATAGATGAAATAGAAGATCAGGGGATCAGTGTAGGAGATGAATGAGTGCAGCTCGCCCCGCTTATTCTTCTCGTTGAGGGTCTGATAGCGGGCCTGTTCCTCCTCGTTCAGCCCTTCGTCCACCCGGGTCCTCAGCGCCTGATATTCCCGGAACTGCTCGATGCTCAGGCGCTCCTCCACCGTGCACTTCTCCAGCGGCTTGGGGGTCATGGCCATCATGGTCTTGGCCGCCACCATGTAGCCGATGCCGCCGCTCAGGAAGGCCATGACCAGGATGAAGAGCGCGTAGCTCCCGCCCAGGAACTCGCTCTTGAAGCGTTCGGTGAAGTAATCGCCGATCGTGACCAGCCGCACCCGGCGGAAGAAGTAGGTGGAAAACCAGTAGAAGGGGGTCAGGAACAGAACCAGAAACTGGATCCACATGCCGCCGATGCCCTGCCGATAGATCTCGCGTGAGACCGCCACGGCCTGATCCGCGTTGGTGGAGCAGCCGAAGTTGAGGAAAAACTGGTAGAACTTGCCCAGCTTGCGGCCGGCCAGGTAGAAGTCGTCGGTATTCTTGGTCCCGGCCCCCGCCCTCCAGCCCAACCAGAGGATGACGATGACGTAGAGGATGATGATGGCGACATCGATAGGGTGAAGGCCGAACATGGTTATCCTGATGTCTCGTTCATTGGGTCAGGTAGAAATATGTATCAGATATCGGGCCCGATGTCGAATTTTCTTTGAAGTGTGTTTTTAAGCCCTGGTACGCCGGAAGACCCACCCAACCACCCCATGCGGCATACCAGGGCTCAAAAACACTTCAGGTTTATTGTATTGCCGATGTTATCCCCTGACGGGCTCAGGTGGAGCAATTTCTTGGCCTTTGATGTTTTTTCTTAATATGCAACGCGACCCCTATCATTAATATTAAAGTACAAGTTGCTTGCAATAAAGTCTTTGTTCCTTCTAATTCGGTTGTGCCGAAGTTGACTAATACATCCCAAATAGCACCAATCCCCCAAAAGAATGGGAATATTACCAGCAGATTATTAGTAATACGATAAACTGAGGCATACATAATACCAACAAGAATAAGTTTTCCGAATTCCGGTTGAAATCCTGCATGATGAAAACTATAAAATAACGATGTCAAAATAATGCCTGGAATGATCCCAAAAGATTCATCAAAAATCCTTCTAAGAAAGCCATAGATAAAAGTCATTTCAAAAACACCTGCCACAAAAATATAAAAAGCAGGTATAAAAACTCCCGGCTTAAGCAGTATCTCTCCTCCCTTATCGCCGGCTTCAGTCACAAATTGCATAAACAAAAGCCCCGTGAAGATCAACCCTAAAACTAAACTTGATTTCCACCTATTTTTTGTCAATCCAAATATGTCTAATCCTTGCTTTCTCTTTATCAGTATGTATTGTAGTGGGATGTAAAAACCTAGAATGACTTTGATTAAAACATCGAGGATGACAAAAAAAACGACTTCATTGAAACGTGTATCTGCAAGAAAGAGTCTTAGAAAAAAACTGAGTCCGACAACAGTTACTCCCAGCAAAAAAGCAACTTTTGTATCTTTAGTAATCTCAAATTGAAATATAACTATGCTTTTTAAGGTCTTCATTTTATTGACCCCATCCCGAGGACTTCAACTTGTTCCCCTTTTTCCAAAGG
>JAUXEH010000264.1 GCA_030620655.1 Candidatus Aminicenantota bacterium
CCCCACCAGCTCGATCAGCATCTGGGCACACGTGCTGGTCTTGTGAATATCCAAGAAGATATCGTTGATGTCCAGATTATAGCGGATGCGGCTGGCATCCACGGCATACAGAGTCAGGAGATGCTTGGCCAAGTCCGCCGCGATCTTGGTAAAATTGATATGCCTCACGTTGCCGTAGCTGTAGATCCTGCCCTGGATATAGCCCAGGGCCTTGATCCTCCGGATCTGGTTCTCCAGTGTATCGGTCGGCAGCTCGGTCTCGCCGCGCTGCTTTAGGATTTCCAGCCCCGCGATGCAGAGGTCATGGTGCAGCCGGACCCGGTGTTTGATCTCCTCCAGGAGGATCTCCCGCTCCTCCTGGGCATGCTGGATCAGGATCTCGGCGGTCTTGCGCTCATGGATGTCCCGCACGATGCTCTGGATCAGCCTCAGCCCGTTGTATTCGATGATGCGGGCGCTCACCTCCACGGGCAGGACTGTGCCGTCCTTCCGCATGTCGGCGGATTCGAAGATGGCCACGCCGTCCTGCTCCAGCCGGCTGGTCCTCACCTGGATCTTTTCGCTGAATCCGGGTGCCACAAAGTCCTGCAGGCTCATCTTCAGCATCTCTTCCTTGGTGTATCCCAGCCTCTGGTACATGGTCTGATTGACCTCGAAGATCTGCCCATCGGTGTCGTGGATGATGATGCCGTCGTTGGCGTTGTCGAAGACCTTGCGGAACAGGTTATCTACGTCCGGCAGCGTGGGGTGTGTGTCCAGCTGCCGGGCCCGGAGCTCTTCCAGCTGTTTGATCCGTTCCTGGAGTTTATTGACCCTATCTTTGTCTTCCATGTGCGTTTGTCTTTCTGGTCAGGAGGCGAATACCTTACCCGTATGCGGCAGGAAGTCTCCCGCCGATTCTCGTCCGCCCTCAGGATCTTACAAATTCTATCGTATTATGTGGGATGAGTCAAAAAAAAAGCAGACAGGGAGGACCCCTTCACCGGGGTCCCTCAAACCGTTCCCGCCTCCCACGCCTCGGGCCGGACAATGACCTGAAGCAGGGCCCTGTCCGGATCGTCTAGCGCGGCTCGAGCCGGTTCGATTTCCCAGATCGTTTGGGAATCTTCGAGAGTCCATTTCATCATGACATGAGCGGTGGCATTGATCTTGCCTCCGACAAACTGAGAATCCTCAGGTATATTCGGCGGAGGAGAGGAGAAGGATACGGAAAAGATGGGGAAACCGAGCAGGCGGGAGAGCGTCGCCCCGGCTCTTTCGACGTGTTGTTCGAGCTCCGGGAAGGAGGTCGGGGCCTTCCGGGCCACGTGGAGGCCTATCTCATGGCCGAGTTCCCTGATCCTGTGCACAAGCGCGATGGTGTCCTGCTGCGCGAGATCCAGATGCGGGGAGTCACTTTGGATCATATAAGAGGCGCGGAAACCGAGCTCGTTCTCGAGCCGGGCCATGGCCCAGGCTTGCGAGAGCGAGCGGCGGATATCGTGCCGGATGAGGATCTTGGGCCTGTGGATCTGACTCAGGATCTGGGGGATCTCGGCGATGAGATAATTGGTGGGGAACTCCGCCTGCAAGGCTTTCAGCGCTTCGCGGTACGCCTGGAGTGAATAGACCCCATCCCAGATCTTTTTCATGGCCGTCCGCTTAATCCTTCCCCCTGGTTATCCTGTAGAAGCGCTTTTTCCCTATCTTTACCACGACTTCTGTATGTCTGTCGAGTTCCAGTTCCAATGCGATGTCCTCCGCACGCTGTCCGTCAAGATAGATAGCGCCCTGGCGGATCATGCGTTTGGCCTCACCCCTGGATGGGAGCAGGTTATTCTCTGTAAGGAGGTCGAGCAGGGAGATGCGGTCCGCGGGGATCCTGATCGCCTCGATGTCCGTGGGCACTTCACGCTGGGAGAAGATGCGCTCGAATTCTTCCGCTGCTTTCCGGGCCGCGGCCTCACCCCAGAAGTCCGCCACGATACTATGGGCCAGCCGGGCCTTCAGGTCCCTGGGGTTGATATCGCCTGCAGCCGCCTGATTCTGCATCGCCTCGATCTCAGTCACCGGGACGTCCGTCACCAGCTCGTAGTAGCGGTACATCAGGGGGTCGGAGATGGACATGATCTTGCCGAAGATCTCCTGAGGAGGCTCGGTGATCCCCACGTAATTGTCCAGCGACTTGCTCATTTTCTCCACACCGCCCAGGCCCTCGAGCAGAGGCATGGTATGTACGATCTGCGGTTCCTGTCCGTACTCCCGCTGTATGTCCCGCCCGACCAGCAGGTTGAATTTCTGGTCTGTTCCGCCCATCTCCACATCCGCCTCCAGCGCCACGGAATCATAGGCCTGCATGAGAGGATACAAAAGCTCGTGGGTGGATATGGGGTGCCCCTGGGCCAGCCGGTTGGCGAAGTCATCGCGCTCCAGGATCCGGGCCACCGTGTATTTGGCCATGAGCTTGATGATCTCGAAGCTGGTGAGCTCACCCAGCCAGCGGGCGTTGAAGTCGATGACCGTGGTTTCCGGATCCAGGATCTTGAAGACCTGCTCCTTGTAGGTCTCCGCGTTGGCGTCGATCTCCTCCCGGGTCATGGCCGGCCGGGTCTTGGACCGGCCCGAAGGATCTCCGATCAGGCCGGTGAAATCTCCGATCAGGAAGATCACCTCGTGACCCAGGTCCTGGTAGTGCTTCATCTTGCGGAGCAGCACCGTGTGGCCCAGGTGGAGGTCCGGGGCCGTGGGATCGAAACCGGCCTTGACCTTGAGCGGCCGGCCGGTTTTCAGGGACCGCTCCAGTTTGGCCTTGAGCTCATCCTCCTGGATGATCTCTACACTGCCCTTCTTGAGATAGGTGAACTGATCTTCCACGTCTTTGTGTACCGCCATTATCCTTACCTTAGTTCAGAGAAAATGAGCGTCATATTGTGACACAAGTCTGGAGCAAATGGCAAGGAAACGAAGACATCAGGCATACAGATGAGGAGCGCCCTCCGGAGGCGAGGAGGGCAAAATCAATCCAGAATGAACACCTTCCGGCCCCGCACCTCCACCCGGCCTTCGAAGAAGAGTTTGACAGCCTCGGGGTAGATCTTGTGCTCCTCCTTCAGGATGCGTGCGGACAGGCTTTCTTCGGTGTCGTCCTGCAGGACCGGTACCACAGCCTGGAGGATGATGGGCCCCATGTCCACTTCCGGGATTACGAAGTGGACGGTCGCCCCGGAAAACCGCACGCCCCAGTCGATGGCTTTCTGCTGGACATGCAGTCCGGGGAAGGAGGGAAGGAGGGCGGGATGGATGTTGATGATCCGGAGGAGGAACCGCTCGCAGAAGGGGGCGGTGAGGATGCGCATGTAGCCGGCCAGGACGATAAGGTCGATCTCCCGGGCCTCGATCTCCCGGGCGATCTCCTGGTCGTAAGACTCCCGGTCGGGGAAGCTTTTGGGTCTCAGGTAGAGTGTCTCCAGGCCACGGTCACGGGCGAAGAGGAAGCCCGGCGCTTCTTTCTTGTTGCTGAATACCAGGGCGACATCGGCATTGATCTCGCCGGCCTCGATCGCCTCGTGGATGGCCATGAAGTTGGATCCCCGCCCGGACAAAAAGACGGCGATCCGTCCCCGTTTCCTGGGGCTGCGAAACACGTTTTCGCTCATGGATTCATTTCCTTGTAATGGTTTATTCCAGTTTATAAAAAGAAGCAACCTCCTGTCCACGATTTCCTTATATATATATAGGCGCAGGGGTGAGGGATGTCTCATTGAGCCGCATGGGGCATGGTGAGTGATGCCTTCCCGAGCCGGAAGACCCACCCAGCCACCCCATGCGACTCAGAAAGGCATCACTCACATCGCCTGGCGTTTCAGTACAATTGTATCTCCGCTTTTGTGGTTCAGAAAGTCCTCCCTCACCTTTGTATTTTGCTCAGGAAAAATTAGCAAACCAATGAGGTGGACGTATTGATTTCCTGAGCGCTGGCCAGGGCGAGTTTTGTCTCTATGATCCGCATGGGGTGAGGTATGTGTTCCCGGGCCGGAAAACCCACCCAGCCACCCCATGTGGCCCAAGAACACACACCTCACCGACTCTGCACTTCGGAGAAACAATACTTTTGGTTGTGTAGAAAAACATACTCGTGTTGCTGCTGATTGAGGCTTCGAGAGTATCCTTCTGCAATGGCTAGGGAGTCAGGCTGTAGCACGTGCGTTTAAGCGGAAGTTGTGGGATGTTTGTGTGAGCCGCATGGGGCGAGGCATGTATTCCTGAGCCGGGGGACCCGCCCAGCCACCCCATGCGGCCCAGGAACACACACCTCACCGCATTTGCAGCTCTCCAAAACAATTCTCATGCTTGTTTAGAAAAACATGCTCGCGGTGGCTGAGGAGAACAAAGACATCTGCTTCGCTGTGATGTGTGGAGTTTCTTCCTGAGTCGCATGGGGTTCTGAGGAGAATCTTTTTGGGACGCATGGGGTGGTTGGGTGGGTCTTCCGGCCCAGAAAGAATCTCCTCAGAACCCCCTAAAACTTAATAGCCACTCCGAGGATAAGCGAAAAGCCGCTGAAATCCACCTCGGTTTCCCTGACAGAACGGATGTTCTCGCCCACCGGGGGTTCTGTGAAGAGACGGTTCTTCGCCTGCCAGAAACCCAGGTCCGG
>JAUXEH010000165.1 GCA_030620655.1 Candidatus Aminicenantota bacterium
GCGGTACCCTTTCGGACCGGATACATCGGAAAAAGCCTCTACCTGGACATAACGGTCAGGGTCAGGGGCCAGGTTCGATTGGAGGTCACCTTGGAGGAGGGAACACATGACTGAAAGCGAGCGCGAACGCAAACTGCTGGATCGGCTCGAATCCCTGGGCATCGCCTACACGCGCATCGAGCATCCACCCGTGTACACGGTAGAGCAGGCCCGGTCCCACTGGAGCGACCAGGCCGGTGTCCACTGCAAGAACCTGTTCCTGCGCAACAAGAAGGGCAGCCGGCATTACCTGGTGATCCTGGAGGAATCCAAGAGAGCCGACCTTAAGTCCCTGACCCGCCACCTCGGGGGGGATCGCCTGAGCTTTGCGTCCCCGCAGCGGCTCGAGCGGATCCTGGGCCTGGAGCCCGGTGCCGTGTCCCCCTTCGGCCTGATCAACGACAGCGGAGGAGAGATCCGAGTGCTGATCGACCAAGACCTCAAGGGGGCCTCGATGATCTATTTCCACCCCAACGTCAACACCGCGACCGTGGGGCTGAGCTTCGACGACTTCGAGCGCTTCCTGCAGCACTGCGGTCAGGACATCCGATATTTCCAGGTTTAGATAGGGGGAGGGGATTTCGTCCCTAACGAAGTCTATCTCTTTTCGCCGACCGCTCCAAGATGCGGATCCTCCAGATCCAGACAGCCAGTATCAGGAGCGAGCCCAACACACGCAGTTCGGCCGAAGTGGTCAGGAAATTGAAGAGCCCGTGACACGTCCCGGCCAGAATCAGGCCGATGACCGCCGCCCGGATGCGCGACCGACCCCGCATGTAGGCCAAACCCACCGTGTATCCCCAGATGGAGGAAAAGATCGTGTGGGTGAGCGGCGAGGCAAAGGCCCGGCCGAACAGCTCGAATCCCTCCATGTGAGGCAGGTAGAGGATGTTTTCGTAGGTCGCGAAGCCCAGGGCGATGAAGCTGGCATAGAGGATCCCATCGGTCCGTTCGTCGAAGGAGGGGAACCGCAGCACGATAAATCCGAAGGGCAGGAACTTGAACAGCTCCTCCATCATCCCGGTTATCCCCACGCTGTAGAGCAGATAGGACAGGCGGTCTCCCTCCAACAGGGCACTGGGATCGAAGGGCAGGCCGAAGAGCGGGGCCAGCCGCAGGGCGTACACGCAGCCCAGGGCGGCGGCGATCCCCAGCAGGTATGCGGTACCCATCCGTGTGAAGGGTTCCGGCCGGAAACGGTCTTGGTAATAAAAGTAACCGACCCAGAAAAGGGCCGGGGCCAGGATGCCGGAAAGGATGATCCAGACACTCATGGGAATCGCCGATGATTCTACCACAATCCCCCGGGATTTCCTCCGAATATTTGGGCCGTCCTGAGCCCAGTCACCTCAATCCTCCGCTCCCTCTCCATCTTCGAAGGACCATGCCTGCTCGCCTTGGATGGCTTCATTATCGGCTTACCCGACCGATCTGATAACAAACACGGATTTGCAAACGCTTGCGAATGCAGCCGGTGGTTTGAACACAGGGCAGGATTTCACTATAATCCTTTGTATCCGAGATTCACCTTGAACGCATCTTTTTTGTTGTGAGGAGGCCGAACATGATTCTTTCCCATCCCTTGAATATTCTGCGGGCATTTTCATTAAAACTCGTGGCGGCTCTGATCTTCACCGCGCTGGTGCTGCCGGCCCCGGCAGTATCGCAGGAGGCCGGCGTCCTGCTGCGCTTCCCGGATGTGCACGATGACCTAGTCGTGTTCGTCTACGGCGAGGACATCTGGTCGGTCCCCGTGGATGGAGGGACCGCCACCCGCCTCACCATCCACGACGGTGAGGAGCGCTACCCCAAGTTCTCCCCGGACGGCCGCCTCATCGCCTTCACGGGCCAGTATGACGGCAATGCCGACGTCTATGTGATGAACCGGTACGGCGGGGAAATCACACGTGTTACCTTCCACCCCGGCACCGACGAGGTGGTGGGGTGGCACCCCACGCAGGGGAAGATCATCTTCAGCTCCACCCGGCACAGCTTCAACCGCTTCAGCCGCCTGTTTCTCATCTCCCCGGACGGGACCGGGTTGGAGGAGCTCGTCCTCTATGAGGCCGCGCGCGGTAGCTTCTCCCCGGACGGTACCAAGATCGCCTACAACCGTGTGGCACGGGAACACCGCACCTGGAAGCGCTACCGGGGAGGCCTGGCCCAGGAGATCTACCTCTATGACTTCGCCACCCAGGAGGACACCAACCTCACGCAGTATCCCGGGACAGACCGCGCCCCCATGTGGATCGGTGACCTGATCTGCTTCAGCTCCGACCGCGACGGGGTGCTCAACCTCTATGCCAACAACACGGCCACCGGAGAGATCGAGCAGCTCACACACCACACGGATTTCGACATCCGGCGCCCCAGCCACGGCGGGGAGAGGATCGTGTATGAGTTGGGCGGAAACATCCGGCTCTTGGACGTCCGGAGCAAGCAGAACCGCCGGATCCCGATCGCAGTCCAGACCGGCCTGCCCGATACCCGCCCCCGCTGGAAGCAGGTGGACGGCTATGTCACGGGCTTCGATGTCTCGCCGACCGGGCAGCGCGCCCTGGTGGTGGCGAGGGGAGAGGTCTTCACCATCCCCAAGGAGGAAGGCCCCACCCGCAACCTCACCCGCTCCTCGGGTGCCCGTGACAAAGACGCAGCCTGGTCTCCGGACGGGAAGACCATTGCATACCTGTCCGACTCCACGGGGGAATACGAGATCTATCTCGTCGACCCGCAGGGCCGGACAGAGGCTGTGAGGCTCACGCAGCATGAGGACGGCTACCGCCATACCCTGTTCTGGTCGCCGGACAGCAAAATGATCGCGTTCACCGACCAGACCCTGCGCTGCTATTACCTGGACGTCAAGTCCAAGAAGATAACCGAGGTGGACCGCGCCGAGTTCGAGAACGTGGACGTCTCGCTGGACCTCAAACCCATCCACGACTTCGTGTGGTCCCCGGACAGCCGCTACCTGGCCTACTCCAAGCTGGATGCAGAGCTGGTCACCAAGGTTTACATCTACGCACTCGAAACCGGAGAGGTCCACTGCGCGAGCCAAGGGCTCTTCAACGACTTCGGACCCGAGTTCTCCGCGGACGGCCGTTTCCTCTTTTTTGTTTCCAACCGGCGCTTCGATCCCACTTTCTGCGATTTCGAGTGGGAACTGGTGTACAAGGATGCGGCCGGGATCTACGCGGTGGCGCTGCAAAAAGACGGCGAGCCCCTGCTTCCCTTCAGGAGCGACGAAGAGCCTGAGGGAGACGCGGAAAAAGACTCGGGCGGGCCTGAAGCCGGCGCCCCCATCACCATCGATTTCGAGGGCCTCGCCGAGAGGATCGAGGCGCTCCCGCTGCCGCCCGGCAACTACCGAGCCCTGAAGGCCGAAAAGGACGCGCTCTTCTACCTCAACGGTGAGGACGGGGACTACAACCGGTTCGAATACCGGGGTCCCGGCTCGCAGGACCTGTTTGTCTTTTCCTTTGCCGACCGTGCGCCCCACACCATCATCGCGGGTGTGAGCAGTTTCAAGCTCTCGGCCGACGGCTCGACCCTGATCTACCGGCAGGGACGGTCCCTGGGCCTCATCCCGTCCAGTGCCCGGGATTCCAAGGGCTCGCCATTGGCTCTCTCGGGCTTGAACATGTGGTTCGAGCCGCTGGAGGAATGGGCACAGATCTTCCACGAAGCCTGGCGCATGGAACGGGACATGTACTACGAACCCGACATGCACGGTGTAGACTGGGAGGCCATGCGGACAAAGTACGGCAGCCTCCTGCCCTTCGCCTCCTGCCGCCAGGACCTGCGCTTCCTGATCGGCGAGCTGATCGGCGAGCTCAACACCTCCCACACCTACATCTCGGGCGGCGACCTCCTGCGCCGGGCCGACCGGGTCAACGTGGGCATGCTGGGCGCGGACTGGGAGATCGATGCCGCTGCCCGGAAGTACCGGTTCGCGAAGATCTACCGGGTGGCCGATTACTCGCGCGGCGTGTATCCGCCTCTGGCACGACCGGGCATGAACCTGGAAGAGGGGGATTACTTGCTGGCTGTAAACGGCGAACAGGTCACGGCCGACCGCAACATCTATGCCTATTTTCAGGGACTGGCCGGGCATCAAGTCACCCTCCTCGTCAACAGCTCTCCATCGAGCTCGGGGGCGCGCGAGATCGTGGTCCAACCCCTGGGAAGGGAGTCCACGCTCCGGTACCTGGACTGGGTGGAGCACAACCGCCTGGAGGTGGGAAAGGCCTCGAACGGCCAGATTGGCTACATCCACCTGCCCGACACCTACCTGGGCTCCAGCCTGGAGTTTCCCAAGTACTTCTACGCCCAGATGCGGAAGAAGGGGCTCGTCATCGACGGCCGCTTCAACGGGGGCGGCCTGGACCCGGACATCTTCCTGCGCCGCCTGGACAAACCTCTGCACGCCTTCTGGACCCGGCGCAACTCCGCCGACCAGACCATCCCGGATTTTGTCACCACGGCCCACATGGTGTGCCTCACCAACCGCCAGGCGGGTTCCGGGGGCGACATGCTGCCCATGGAGTTCCAGAAACGCGGCCTGGGGCCCGTGATCGGCACCCGCTCCTGGGGCGGCCTGGTGGGTGTGTCCGCACCCATCCCGCTCATCGACGGCGGCAGCCTGACGGCACCCGACTACCGCATCTACGATGTGGACGGCACCTGGATCGTGGAGAACGAGGGCGTGCAGCCAGACCTGGTCGTGGACCTGCACCCGGCCGATGTGGCCCGCGGGCACGATGCCCAACTGGTCAAGGCCATTGAGGTGCTGATGGAAAAGATCGAGGCCGATCCCCGGCCCTGGCCCCAGCACGGCCCATATCCCAAGGACAAACAGGTCAAGAAGAAGTGACGCCATGCGGGTCGGCATAGACAGCTACAGTCTTCTCCCCCTGGGCCTGGACCCCATGGAGAACCTGCGTTGGGCCCTGGAGCATGGGGCCCAGGGCGTCCAGTTCTCAGGGCTCAGGGAGGAAGAGGGGAAAGAGGTGGACGAGGCCTATCTCAAGGATATGGCCCGCTTCGCGGCCGATAACGACCTATACCTGGAATGGGGGGGAGGCCAACACATCCCGCTGGACATGTTGACCTGGCAGAAGAAGGACATCTTCGAGGCCAACCGGAAGGCGGCCGCACAGGCCTCTCTATTGGGGACCAGGGTCGTGCGGTCCTGCTCCGGGGGGCTGATGCGCTGGAACACGGACAACCCCTCGACCGAGGCCCTGCTGGCAGTGACGG
Organism: Candidatus Aminicenantota bacterium; assembly: GCA_030620655.1. Lineage (GTDB taxonomy): Bacteria > Acidobacteriota > Aminicenantia > Aminicenantales > Aminicenantaceae > JAUXEH01. The sequence goes on from JAUXEH010000165.1 coordinate 5,296, forward strand.
CCGAAGCCCTCCGGGAGCAGCGGTCCATGCTCAGGGACCACGGCGTTGTCCTGGCCCTCGAGACCCATTTCGAATTCACCACCTTCGAGCTCCTGCGGCTGTTCGAGATGTGCGACACGGTACCCGGTGATTACCTGGGTATCTGCCTGGACACCATGAACCTGCTCACCATGCTGGAGGACCCCCTGGCCGGCACGCGCCGGGTCCTACCCTGGGTGGTCGCGACACACATCAAGGACGGCGGGATCCTGCTCAGGGATGAGGGCGTGGTCACGTTTCCGTGTGAGGTCGGAAAGGGTGTTGTTGACCTCGAGGGGATACTCAATCTCCTTCGATCCCTGCCTCAGGAAGTCCACCTCTCCATTGAGGATCACGGCGGGGAGTTCACGCTGCCCATCTTCGATGCACGTTTCCTGGCCGAGTTCCCTGATCTTACGCTTCAGGAATTCGTGGGTCTCTGCCGCCTGACCCGCCTGACCGAGGAGCGCATGCAGGGGGGCACCATGGAAATGACCTCCCGCCAGGATTGGCCAGGCATCTGTGAGGGCCGGATAAAGAAGGGCCTTGCTGCTCTCAAAAGGCTCGCTGCAGCCTCATCCCAAGTCGGTTTATGAGGCCAGTGCCTGTACCAGGTCGTCGATGAGGTCGCAGGTAATGCCGAATCCCTCGAACTCATTGGAGATGAAGTCCAGGGTTCCCCCGTAGAGGCTGTCCTGGGCCAGGAGGTGGTCTCCGGTCTTCAGCACCGAGAGCAGGGTGGTGGTGATGGCGGCCATACCGCTGGCCGTCACCAGCGCGGACTCCGCGTTCTCCAGGGCCGCGAGTTTGGCATGCAGCGCCTTGTGGTTGGGCGTGTTGTTCATTCGGATGTAGGGGATGTCGTGGTAGCTTTCGGCCGGGACATACTCGTAGTTGGCCGACTGGAAGATGGGCGGGCTCACGGCCCCCAGCACACGAGGTTCGGGATCACCGGTGTGGACCAATTTGGTGTCGATGCGGAGATCTTTGTTATTCATGCCGTCCTCCTATTTGCGATAATCAGCTATATCACATCGCCGGATAAATCTCAAAATCCCGCTTCCTTTGATCCTAGAGATCACTTCGCTTCGCTCGTGATGACCTCTTTCATCGGCAATTCTAGTCCCCTCTCGAAATTAGAGCCGGATTTTGATAGATTATA
>JAUXEH010000125.1 GCA_030620655.1 Candidatus Aminicenantota bacterium
AGGAGGACCGGGACTTGGAGGCTGTGCTCACTGAGCTTGAGGACGAACTTTTCGTGGCCGAGGAGGAGGATCTGGAGCTTGATTTGGAGGATGAGGCGGATTCTGAGGTAGATTTCGGCACAGCTCTCTTACGGCTCGAAGAACTGACAAGCTTGGCCTGAGCTGCGTTGCTTTCGCTGGTGGCGTTCTGGCGTGGTGTAACCTGCATGGTCGCCTTGGATACCGAGCTGCGGGATGCGGCCCTATTGGCCGAACCGCTTTTTATCCGGGACCCGGAACTGGCTTCGGGCGCCGCGTCCGGAACGCGGAGTATGAGCTGGTCTTTTCCCAGCTTGTGGACCTTCATCTGTTGAGCGGAACTTTCTGGTTGGGGAGCGCTGCTGGACATGCGGACCCGGGATGTCTTGGACGAAAGGGACTCTTTGCTGACGGCCACACGCGAGATGTCCCGGGCGGACAACTGGCTCTTGGCCACCACGGTCATGGCCGCGGAGTTAGACGGGTAATAAGGTTCACTGTAGTCGGCATAGAAGTGGTTGTTGATGATCACCGCCGGCCGGCCATAGTAAGTCAGAGGCGCCCAGCCGCAGTAGTCCACCCCCACGTACCAGCTCACCCAGCCGGGGCCCCAGCGGGTCGTGGGGATCCAGTACCATCCGAGACCCAGCCGCCAGTGCCAGCGCCCGTAATGACTGGTCACCCAGCCCCAGGGCTGGGAGGGGATCCAGGTCCAGCCGCAGGATGGATACCACACCCAGCGGCCGTGACGATAGGGCCGCCAGCCCATGCTCATTCCCCCGGGGACCCAGACATACCCGTAAGGAGACACGTAGTCCCAGCGGCCGTATTCGGCCAACTCGTATTCAAAGTCCTCCAGCTCTCCGGGCAGATAATACCGGGCCAGCCTCCTCCTGAGGAGGTCTTCCCGGTACCCGCTCCAGCGGTCGAAGCTGTCGATGGCAGCCACCGTGAACGGTGTCGGGTTCGAGGTGAAATGACCCTGCACGGCCTCCATCCGCTGTCCGCTCTTGAGCAGTGACGAACGGCCGTCACCGGCGGTCTCCGCCATGCCGCGGAAAACGAAGATCTCGGTCTCGCGGTTTTCCCGGACGTCGATGCGGTAGAGGCCGCGGTCCAGGATGTATATGGAGACATCCGAGGTGTGGATCTCAATGGGCTTTTCTTCCTCCAGCCTCCGGATGCTGAGATACAGGTTGCCGTCCCAGAGACGCAGCCGAGTGATCCCGCTGCTCCTTCGGGGAAGGTCGAGGACATCCAGCTTTGTCCGGAGGTCCAGGCGGAGGTAGGTCCCGATGCCCAGATAGATCTCTGCTCTCCCATCGGTCGTACCGACGCGGTCGCCCTGTGCTATGGGCATGTTTATGATACCGGCCTCGTACCCCAGATCGGTCGCCCTCTGGACATAGGTGTCCCCGGTCAGGTAATTCAACCTGGCGAAGGTCTGATCGATATAATCCGCTTCGCCGGCGTGGACGACGGAGAATATCAGGGGCACGCACATCAAACAGCCCGCGATTTTTTTCATTTTGCTCTCCTGTCGTTTGATTTCCACCCTGTACCTATGCAATCGCCGTGCCAATCATTGCTACCTCAGGAGAAGCCGAAAAAAATGAGGAGTTATGTCCTTATTTGGTGACGCCTGTCCTTTGGGACGTTGGGGATCGTCCCCTAGAGGTTCCAGTATTGAGAAAGATGCTGCAGGACAGGCTTGAGCTCCCGTCCGAGCTGGGGAGACGCCTCGGCCCGGATGTCGGGCTCTGCGCCGGTGCCGCTCAACTGCAGCAGGACCTCACGGCTGCCCTGAGTGAGGGCTGTGAGGTCGTACCCGCCCTCAAGGGCGATCAACAGGCGATCGCCACACAGATCCCGGGCCAGAGACAGAAGCTCTCGGGTAAGGGCGGCGAATCCCAGGGCCGTGATGTCCATACCTCCCAGAGGATCGCTGGCCGCCACATCGAATCCCGCGGAGACCAGGATGGCATCGGGATCGAACTGCCGGGCTGCAGGGGCTAGGATGTTCCGGAAGATGTACAGGTAGTCCTCGTCCGTTTTTCCCCTATAGAGAGGTACGTTGAGGGTGAATCCCTCGCCCTTGCCCATGCCGGTCTCGATCCAGTGCCCGGTACCGGGGTAGTGCGGGAACTGATGGGTGGAAAAATACAGGACATCGTCCCGGGCGATGAAGGTATTCTGGGTACCGTTGCCATGGTGGATGTCCCAGTCCACGACCAAGACTTTCTTGAGGCCGTGCTGCCGCAGCAGGTATTCGGCAGCCACGGCCACATTGTTGAACAGGCAGAATCCCATGGCCCGGTGAGCCTCGGCATGATGTCCGGGCGGCCGCACCGGAGCGAACGCGTTGCGGATCTGTCCTGACAGGATTCGATCCAGGCACTCGAGCAGGCCGCCGGCCGCCAGGAGCGCCGTCTGGTAGGAGAGGGGAGAGGTCGAGGTGTCGGAGTCGAGCACCACGCAGTCCTGACCCGCCGTGGCGCGGACCACCTCTACGTATTCGGGTGTGTGGACCCAGCCCAGTTCATCGTCCGAGGCGGCCCTCGGGGTAATCGAGAGATAGGGAAAGGTGATCGTCTGCTCGATCATCTCCAGTATGGCCTCCAGGCGGCGCGGGCTCTCCACATGGAAGGCCCCCATGTTGTGGTCCAGGTAGCGCCGGTCGATCAGGATCCCGGTCTGATCCATCTAGTCCTGCTCCTTGAAGAACGGCTTCCACTTCTCAGGGTCTGGTTTGGGTGTGGCCAGGCTGACGAAGATCAGAAGGCCGACCGAGACGATCAGGGCCGGGTACACAGCCGGTACGCCGAATGGCAGCCCGCCCTGGATCCGGTTGGCGACCTCCCAGGCTATGGTCGTGACCAGGCCTCCCAGGATGGAGGACACGCCCCCCTTGGCGGTGGCCCGCTTCCAGAAGAAGACCGCCATCAGGGCCGGCGTGATGCCGGCTCCGTAGATGGTGTAGGCGGCATAGGCGGCGTCCAGGATGCGCTTGAAAAAGAAGATCAAAACGAATGCGATGCCTCCCAGGAAGACCACCACAATCCGGGACAGGAGAATCATCTTTTTATCGGACAGGTCCGGGTTGATGAACCTCTGGTAGATGTCGCGCACCACGTTGGTGGCCGGGACCAGAAGGAAGCTGTTGGCCGTGGAGATGATGATGCCCACGATGGCCGCCAGCAGGGCGCAGCCGATAACCACGGGCAGGCCCTGGTAGGCCGCCAGGACGATGATGCGGCCCGACTCGGTCTCGCTCAAGCCCTTGAAATAGCTGCTGCCGATGACGGCGATGCTCTGGATGGCGATCCCCAGGAAGATCACTCCGATGATCCACCCTATAACGGATTTGCGGGCTTCGCCCTCGTTCTTGGCCGAGAAGAAGCGCTGGTACATGTTGCCGTTACCGAGCGCGAGCAGCAGGGTCGGGAAGAAGTAGCCCAGGGCCTGAACCCAGCTCATGTTCCCCAGGAAGGAGTGGGCTCGGGGCGTTACGTTGGCGGCCACGTATTCCAGGCCCCCGACATGCTGGATGAGGAAGGGGACGGCGACAAAGAACGCGGTGATCATGAGGATCCCGTTGAACATGTCCAGGTGCGCCACAGACAGCATGCCCGCCAGCATGGTGTAGGTCACGACAAACACGGCTACGATGATGATGCCCTGCTTGTCGCTGATCTTGCCTTCTGTGATGATGTTGAGTACCCAGCCCCCGCCCCTGAACTGATAGCTCACGATCGTGACGTAGGCGATGATCGTGGTGATGGTGGCCAGGACGCGTGCTCATTTGTTGTAGCGGGCCTCCAGAATATCCGGCACCGTGAACTGCCCGAAGCGCCTGACACGGCCGGCGATGAAGAAGACGATGATGATCCCGATCCACCCGCCGGCGCTCCCGATCAGGGCCGAATAGCCGTGGTTGTAGCTCAGATCCGAGACGCTGAAGATGTCGCCCGACCCGATCCAGGTCGCCAGCAGGGTCCCTACCAGTACCGGCGCCGTCAGGCTCCGGCCGGCGACCAGGAAGTCCTCCTTCTTCTTCAGCCTCTTGGCATAACGCAGGCCGAACACGAACAGAAACAGCAGATACAGCAGGATGGTAATGATGTATGCCACGTACGTCTCCTTTCCCTGTTCTTAAAGCCGCCGAGGCAATCATCCATAATCTGTGGGATCAAGTCAAGAAGGCTGCTTTGAGGATTGGAGTTTACGGGGTCATTCTCCTCTGTTAGAATAGAACGACGGACCGAACGTAGGTGATATGACAAAGATCCAGCTTTTTGTGCCTCCCCAGGGATATGTGGCCCAGCGGTGGTCTGAGGGGACCTCCATGCCGCCCCTGGGCATCCTGTTCCTGACCGCGGTCCTGGAGGATGCCGGCTTCGAGGTGGATGTGGTTCCGGCCGATGTGCTCGGCCTCAAGTGGCCGGATGTGGAGCGCCGCATACGGGATTTTGGCCCCGACATCCTGGGCTCCACCACCACCACCGAGAACCGCTTCGACTCCTTCCGGCTCATGGAGCTGGCTAAGCGGATCGACCCCCGGATCGTCACCGTGCTCGGCGGCCCCCACATCTCCATGGCGGCAGGAGACACCATGCGGCACATCACCGCGCTGGACGCGGCCGTGGTGGGGGAGGGCGAGGTCACGCTGAGGGAGCTGGCGCAGGCCGTGGCCGCCGGCGCCGGGCTGTCCAAGGTCCGCGGGCTTAATTTCAGGGAAAACGATGGGCAGGTGGTGTTCACAGGCGGCAGGGACCGGATCGAGGACCTGGACAGCCTCCCTTACCCCGCCCGCCACCGTGTCCCCATGGACCGGTACAACTTCTATGTCAAGGTCCCGGACGGGCGGGCGCTCAAGGCCCAGAACATCATGACCTCGAGGGGATGCCCCTTCAACTGCTATTTCTGTGCCACGCCCGCCAACTGGGGCCGCAGGGTGCGCGGCCACTCGCCCGAACGGGTCGTGGAAGAGATCGAACACCTGGTGCGGGAATACGGCGCCGAGTACATCTGGTTCTATGATGACACGCTCAACTACAACCTGCAGAGGCTGCACCGCATCATGGACCTCATCATTGAGCGGAAGCTCGACATCAAGTTCTGCAGCGAGTTCCGCATCGACCTGGTGGACAAACCTCTGCTCGAGAAGATGGTCCGGGCCGGGCTGGTCTGGGCCCATTTCGGGGTCGAGGCCGGAAGCGAGCGCGTCCGCAGAGAGGTGGTGGGGAAGAACTTCGACATCGAGGAGGCCTACCGGTTCGCCCGCTGGGGCAGGGAGCTGGGATTCGTCCCCGATGCGTTCCTGATCTTTTCCCATCACACCGAGACCTGGGATGAGGCCCAAGAGACGATCGCCGTCATGGAACGCCTGCGCGACGCCAATCCCCGGACCGATTTCGCCACCGCCATCCTGCATGTCTATCCGGGGACACCGCTGGAGGCCATCGCCAAGGAGGAAAATATCATCCCCGCCGACTTCTCCTGGTCACGAAAGAAAGATCTGAAGAGGGTGCCCCTGCTGCCCGCTGCCCAGGGTTATGTCCCCCTCTTCAAGGACCGTCTGACCTGGTTCCAGATTGCGGACCTGGTCATGCGCTGGTCTGCCAGCCACAAGCGCTACCTGTCCCGCTCCAAGCTGCGGGCGGCGCTCAAGACCCTGACCTCAGTGCGCGCGCTGGGGATCTACTCGGTCTTTTTCCTGACCATGCTCAGATACAGGCTCCGACGATTCCGCAGGAAAAGCGTGTCCCAGGACAGCGACTACGATTGAGTCTCGGCATCGGGCTTCGGCAGGGCGTTCCGGCTCTTGTCTTTGATCTTGACGGAATAGATGCTGGTGATGTTGGGTTCGGCCATGGTGGTGCCGTAGATGTAGTCGGCCACCTCCATGGTCTTGTAGTTGTGCGTGATGATGATGAACTGGGTCTGGTCCTTTATGTTCCGCATCAGGTTGAGAAAACGGGCCAGGTTGGTCTCGTCCAGAGCGGCATCCACCTCATCGAGGATGCAGAAGGGAGCGGGCTTGTACCGGAACAGGGCGAAGAAAAAGGCCAGGCTGGTCAGGGTCTTTTCGCCCCCCGAGAGCAGGCTGAGACTCTGCACACGCTTGCCGGGGGGCTGGGCCACGATCTCGACGCCGCTTTCCAGAGGGTCGTCCTCGTCCGTGAGCTTGACCTGGGCCGTCCCTCCCTGAAAGAGCTGAGAGAACACGTCCTGGAAGTTCTGGTTGACCGCGATCAGCGCGCGCAGGAACTGGGTCTTGCTTTCTTGGTCAATCTTTTTTATGGCTTCATTGGTGGATGCGATGGATTCCACCAGGTCTGTTTTCTGTTGGGTCAGGAAGTCGTGGCGCGTCTTCTGGTTGAGGTATTCCTCTTCCGCCATGAGGTTGACCGCCTTGAACCGCTGGAGCTTGTCCCTGACTCCCTCGAGTGACGCCTCGGATTCGGAGATATCGATGTCTTCCAGGAGGACCTCGGCCTTGATCTCCTGGAGGGTTTTCTTGAGCTCCTGCCAGCAGGTCTCCTCCAGGTTGACCAGATCCCGTTCCCGCTCCGCCTTGCTCACCTCCCACTTGATGCGGTCTTCCTTGGCCGTCTCGTAAACCTCCCGGAGCCCCCGGATCCGCTCCTCGGTTTCCTCCAGGCCTTTCTGCAGACCGCTGAGCCTCGACCCTTCTTCAGCCTGGGAGGACGCCTTGTCTCTGGTCTCGCGCTCCATGCGGCCGGCCTGCGTGTCGAGCTCGTGGATCCGTTCGTGCAGCGTGTTTTTTCCCTCTACGGCCGTTTCGATCTCCCGGCCCAGCTCGGCGGATTTGCTCTCGATGAAGGAGTGCCTCTGATCCAGGCGCTTGAGCAGGTTCTGTGCGTTCTCGATCTTTTCCTGGAGGAGCTCATTCTCGGACCGGAGCTGGAAAAAGGTCCTGCGGGTCTGCTCGCTGGATTCCCGCAGGGCGGTCAGGGCCTGCTCCTCCTCCCGAATCCTCTCATTTAGTCCCGCCTCCTCTGTTTTCAGGTCGGAGATCCGCACGGTCAGGGATTTCCAGTGCCGAGTGACATCCTGTTTACCATCCGTGATCTTCCGGGATTCGCTCTCCAGGACCTCGATATGGGTCTCTACCTGCTCGAGCGCGCTGTGGGCGAAGCTGACTTCTTTCTGCTCCACGCCTTCCTGCTGCCTGAGCGCGGCCAGGGAGGCAGCCTCATCCCGTACCTGCTGCTCCAGGGTTTCCTGGTCCCGGATCTTCCCCTTGATCTGTGAGGTCAGGGGAGAAAGCTCAGCCTGCAGCCGGGCAGTCTCCTCTTTGAGCCCTTTGATGTCCCGGTTGAGGGAGATGAGGCCGTCTTTCTTTTCCCCCAGTTTCAGCAGTCCTGAGGCCAGGAGCAGGTCGCCCTCCAGGGTGATGAAGCTGAACCGGGGGTGCTGGATCCAGAGGTCGACGGCGTCCTGCACACTGCCCACGATGGCGGCATCTCCCAGGGCCGAAAGCTGGTGTTCGATCCCCGCGTCGGCACGGATGTTCGCCTTCAGCCTCCCCAGCACGCGTGCATCGTCGATCAGGGAGGAGGGGAGGGGGGCCTGTTCCCGGGGATGGAGCAGGAGGAACCGGCCCTTGAGCGGCTTCCCGTCTTCTTTTTGTATGATCCGGCGCAGGTCTCCGGCCTTGAGCAGGGCGGCACTGGCCTCCTCTTTGTAGAAAACATCGATGAGGGATGTGTGTTCTTCCGTGGTCTCGATGAGGTCCGCCAGTTGGCCCATGGCTTCGGGCAGAGCGGACGACGCCGGGAACCTGAAAACGAACGACAAGATGGAGGTCACCAAGGAGGAGCAG
>JAUXEH010000062.1 GCA_030620655.1 Candidatus Aminicenantota bacterium
CAGCTCGTTGCACACGTATATATGAGGATGAGGGCGGCATACATCCCGCCCGCAGCCGGTTATCCCGACGCGTAGAGTGTGGGCCTTACAGCCCTCCAGGATATTACCGACGATCTCCTCCAGGGTCTCCTGCACCTGGCCCCGATTGAGGACTTCGCAGCGGCGCTGGATGCCATACTGCGGATTCAGTAGTACGGCCTGGCTGCTGACGGATCCGAGGTCGATCCCCAGCAGCATCACGATCACAGACTCCGTACCAGGTGTTGCATTCGGCTTGTATCCTTTTTTGAAACGAGAGGGTACAGATTATCCCAAGTGCCGACCCAAGTCAAAAGGACTTCCAGGACTTCCAGGTCGGGAAGCCTGGACTTCTATGCCTGTAGGGACAGTTTGCCGGATTCGTGTCTGACGAAAAACTCGGCTCCGGATATCCGCAGGTCGTAAAGCTCATCCGACTCGCAGCCGCAGGTCAGGATTCTAGGGCCCAGGGTGAGACAGCCGTGGGTTGTGCGGGCATGGGCCTTGATCAGGCTGAGTTTGTAGGATCCCGTGTCTGGAGCCAAGACGGCTATGCTGTCCGACAGCGCCGCCACGATTCTCCCGTCGGGATACACACTGAGGTCCGAGATCTCTGCGTCCGGGGGAAGGGATAAAGCCTGAGATGATTCGTTTTCCGGATCAAGGATATACAAGACATCCGATTCCACCAAGATCTTTCCGTCGGGATAGGGCTTTGTCCTCCGTATGCTGCCCAGCCCTGAGGCCGTGAACACCGTGTTCTGCTGGAGGTCCCAACGTTTGAGCAGCCCGTCGGATCCCGCCGAATAGATCCGGCCCCAGGCATCCAGCGTGAGGTCCTGTATGGGCTGCTCATGCGCCGCGATCCTCGATATCCTCATCCGGGTGAAATCCCAGACACGCAGAGAGCCGTCGGCATGCCCGGTCACCACCGTGTCATTGAGTCGTGAGCCTAGGCATGTCACAGGTGGGAAACGGGAGGCGAAGCGGGTTACACAACCCTTTTCAAAGGACAGACGGAGCAGCTCTCCTTGGTTATCTATGATGAACATATCCCTTCCCAGGAGCGACAGCTCCCGGCTCGATCCGATCCGGGTGTAAAATATCCGGTTGTCCACAAAGGTGAGGACAAAGGCATGGCCCTCTTCCCCCAGGCCGGCGATCTGTTCCTGGGCGTAGAATCGGATCTGTCGCGGCTTGATATCGGAAAGGGGGATGTGTCCCAGGAAACAGGGTTGGCTCTTTAGATCCTGGTTCAACACTATCTGGAATTTCCGCTCCTCCACTGCGAATTCCCGCGGAGCCGCATCAGGCATGGCTTCGCTTTCACAGTCGAAACGGCCTCTTCCTACGGTCAGGCTCCCGAAATCCAGTTTGCATGTGAGCGAATCCCTCGGGAAGTCGCCCAGGCGGATCAAGTCTCCCCAAAGATTTACATGGGGCTTCTGGAACAACTCCTGAATTTCCTCACGGCTCAAGCGGTTGGGAGCCGAGTTGTCCAGATCATAGATCAAGACGTTTCCCTGCTGGTAGAACAGCGTGTCTTCCAGGGCGGGCTCTTCCAGAAAGGATAGGTGTGTTTTGATGCTTTCGAGGGCCAATTCCCGTTCTTCCAGGTTTGCCCTACGAGTCGAGTGGGCCGCCCGGAAATTGACGGCCACATCCAACAGGCCTTGTTGGTGGAACCGGTCGATCACCCGCTGAAAATAATGCCGATCGCGGCAACCGTCCAGGATGATCAACTTCCGGTCACGCTGTTCCTCGAGAAAGCGCGAGAAATATTCTTCCGGGTTGTCGGCTTCCCCGGAAACCGGATAGCCCTGGTAGTAGACCGGGTCGATGTACTTCGTCAGCCAATCCAGACCCAGTATGCGGTTGAATATCGCCTGGTCTTTTTTCCGGTCCCGCATCAAGTATAGAATGTCTTTCGACTCGATTCCCCCGAATCCCGCTTTGATCGCTTCACAGAAATAGGTCTTCCCGGTCCCGGAGTCTCCGTTCACCGCCATGATGGCCCTGCCTTGGGATTTGATCAGGTAATGCAGGGTCTCGGAAAGCTCGTAGAGTCCTTTCTGGGCCGGCTTGATTCCCAGGATGCTGACGGCTCCGATGTCATAAAGATAGAGAGAATGCAGGAACTCTGGACACTCCATTTTTTTGAGAGCGCTCACGCTCTCGATAAAGCTGTCCTTGTTTTTCAGGCCCAGGAGCTTCAGGAGCGTCATGATGATGTCGGTGCTGACCCCTCCCAGCCTGTCTTTTTGAGCCTTCCCGATCTCTCCCAAAGTCCAGGCCAGATGGGTTTTCAAGGTGTCCGAGGGATGTGACACACAAGCCAGGATAGGGGACAGTGCCGCCAGAGACGGGAAGCCGACCATGCCCAGAGCCTGAACGGCTTCGATTTTTTGTTCGGTCAGATTCGCCACCCAGACCGCCTTCTCCTGGGCTGGCGAGGTGAGAGTGTCCGGTGCCTTGAGGACATGAACCGCCGCCTGTACGACGCCGGTATCTTTCAAGGTTCCGAGGGTGTACAGGAGGTTTTCTCTGATCTTGGTGTAGCGGACAGGATAGAGGTCCAGGGCCTTGAGCAGGCATTCCGTGGAGCGTATGTCCCGGAGGACGCTGAGGATGACCGATGCCGTGTAGGGAATACCCGAGCCGACATCCAGGGAATCGTCCGTAAGCAGGCTCATGCACGGGCGCAGCCATGCCGGCGATATTTCGGTCACGACTCCCGTCGGAGGATGCAGTTTCTGGATGATCAGGGCGTACGCTTCCTCCCTTCGGGCCGGGTCCCGAGCTGCGGCCAAAAGCCCTTCGATTGAGCATGTCAGCCGGTCCTCTTCCGCCAACAGCGCTGGTATGGCCCTGAATTGTTCGGGCAATGCCGGCACGAGTCGACCGTAAAGGTCAGTGAGCAGGGCTGCCTTGACATTGATGGAGCAAGATTTGCCCGCCTGAGCATGGAGGCGCTGGAGGCGTTTCCCATATGCGCGGCATTCGGCCTTGGCCGCCCGGTTCCACTCCGGGACAAATCTTCGGCTGTTGGTCCGCAGTGCCTCAGCCGCCATGCACCAGGTCAGGATCCGGAAGGTCGTCAGGAACAGCGGTGCCTTGGCATCGCCGGATTTGGGCTGGTCACACGGAGCGGGGTCCCCTCCCTCGTCCAGGGATTGACGGATCTTATCCAACTCATCCATGCCAAATGCCTGGTTCAGGCAGGAGAAAATGACTTGAAAACAGGCGGTTCGCTGTGAGTCGTCCAGCCTCAGGCACTGAAAGAGAATTTCATGGGAAGCGCACTCCTCGAGCGCACGCGGGTTTTCCCGCCATTCTCCCTTCCTATCCAGGTAAGTCGAGGCACTGGTATCGAAGCTGTCCAGGATTTTCTCTGCCTGCCGGGCCAGAGTGCGGGCCGTTTCTCCCGTGTGCGCCATATCAGCTCGGGATGAGGCTTTCGAGATCTGGGTCCAGGTTTGTGGTTTCGAGTCTGAGCAGCCAGCCTTCCCCGTAGGGATCCCTGAGTAAGAGCCCCGGGTCCCGGGTGACGGCGGTATTGGTCTGGGAGATACGCCCGGTGGCGGGTGACCAGACGCGGTGTATGTACCCTCTGGCATCGGTTAAACGGGCACAGACCTCACCCTGAAATACACTTTTGTTTTCGGCCAGGAGCTCGATGGCAGAGATCTGATCGATGTTCTGCAGGAGCTCATAGACCACACCGACCGTCACTCTGTTCGTCCCTTCCTTACGCAGCCAGGTATGGCCGCGCAGACAGAACAGGTTTCGGGGCATGGGTGGGGGCTGATCTTTTTTCTCCTCGCGCGTTGTCTGCGACCGTGTGAAGGCGCGGGCGACCAGGCCCCTGAGCTCATCGGGAGTGAATGGTTTCGGGATGTAGTCGAACGCACCGGATCTGATGGTCTGGACCGCCGTCTTGATGGTGGGATAACCTGTGACCATGATCACGATGACATCGGGGCGGGAGATTTTCAGGGATGTAAGAAGATCCACGCCGCTGATCCCGGGCATCATGAGATCGGTTATCACCATGTCGTATGGATTTTCCTTATCCATCGCCAGGGCTTCTTCCCCGCTCAACGCCATATCCACGGCATAACTTTCGGAGAGGATGGCCTGCCTCATGCTTTTGCACACATTTATTTCATCGTCCACAATCAGGATTTTCTTGCGTTTATCATGTGACATGGCTTCCTCCACTCTCGGATTCATGGGATCGGGACAGCGGCAGGCTGACCGTGAAGGCGGAGCCCTGTTCCGGTTGGCTTTTGACCTCTATGGTCCCCCCGTGCTGCTTCGCGATGCCGTAGATGACGGCCAGGCCCAGGCCGGTTCCCCCTTTCTTGGTGGTGAAGAACGGATCGAACAGCTTGGGCAGATGCTTCTCCAGGATGCCTGTCCCGGTATCCGTGAAACAGATCTCGAGCCGCTGCTTGGATCCGGAGATCCGGCTGGCAACCCTAAGGATGCCGCCATCCGGCATGGCTTCGGCGGCGTTGATCATGAGATTCCAGAAAACCTGCTTCATCTTGTCGGCATCGACTTCCACGGCCGGGAGGTCCGGTTTCAGATTTTTCTGGATCGTGATGTTTTGGAAAACGGCCTGATTTTTCAGGATGTTCACGATATGAATCAAGATATCGTTGATGTTCACGAGGTTTTTCTGGGGCGGGCTCTGCCGCGAAAACTCCAGGAGCCCTTTGACGATCTGGCTGCAGCGGGTGGTCTCCTCTGCGATCATGTCCAGGTTCTCGTAGGTGTCGGACTCCCTGTCGGCTTTTTCCATCAGGAGATGGGCGTTGATGAGGATCGAGGTCAGGGGGTTGTTGATCTCGTGGGCCACTCCGGCGGCCATTTTTCCCAGGGAGGCCAGTTTTGCCGATTGGATCAGCGAGTTCTGCATGGTCACTAGTTCCCGGGTTCGTTCATCCACCCTTTTTTCCAGAGTTTTCCCCCACTGCAGCAGTTTGGCATTGGCTTTATTCAGCTCTGTGGTCATCTGATTAAAAGCTTTGGCCAGCTGCCCGACTTCATCCTGGTATGTGACCTCCACCTGGTGGCTCAGATCCCCCCGTGCGATGGTGCCGGTGGCTTCGACCATGACCTGAAGGGGCCGGATGAAGGTCGAGGTGATGAAAAAGAGTGAAATCAGCAGGATGACCACACAGAGGGCGGCCATGCCGGCAAAGGTCGCCATCACACGATTCCTCAGGTCGATGTAGGGCTTCTCCAGCATCCCCACGTAGAGGATGCCGATGATCTCCTGGTCGATGTTCTTTATGGGTTCGTAGGCGGTCAGGTACCAGTCATTCACCACGAAGGCGCGGTCGGTCCAGGTCCGGCCTTGCTTGAGCACCGCCTGGCTGACCTCCTGGCTGACACGGGTACCGATGGCGCGCTCTCCGTTTTCCCGTTGGACGTTGGTGGAGATCCGCAGATCATGCTGGAAGATGGTGGCGGTGCCGATCTCTGTGCCGTTGTATTTTTCACCCTTGAATACGAGTTCCTTGATCCGGTCCACGATCGTGTAGTCGCGGTTGAGCAGGACTCCTCCGTACAGGCTGCCGATGACCGTCCGGTTTCTGTCATACAGAGGGGCCGCGGCCTTCAACATCATCCCAGCTGTGACGGAATCCTGCGTTGAAGGGGCCGCTTTCGGGGTGGGGATGATTTCCAGGAAAGCCTGCTCGGCCAGGGCATCGCCCTCCCTCAACAGCTCATCTCTGCTGACGATCTGGGTGGCCGCGACGACATCGCCGCGGATGGCCAGGCTGACCAGGGGATCCCCGGATTGGTCATCGCCTGTGGTGTCGGGCCGTGCTGCGCGCACGATCACTTTCCCCCGGGAATCGGTCAGGGTGAGGATATCCAGGTCAAAGTCGGCCCTGATGCGCCGTAAGTAGGTGGAGAGGGTTTCAAAATCCTCGCCCTGGATGAGATGCTGCAGGGACTCCCGTGACGCGTTGGCCGCGACGATGTCCCGGATATCGTTTAGCTTCTCGTTGTAGACCATCCAGGCGGAGGCCAGGTCATGCCTGACTTGCGCCTGAGCCAGGCCCGTTATGGTCCGGTGCTCGATCCGCGTCCCGAGGATCAGCGTCAGGATCCCTCCCATGCTGATGACCATCAGGAAGCTGAGGATCAGCTTTCGCCGCAGCGGCAGGTTCAGGAATTTACTGGTAATGATGTTTTTTCTCAGAGTCATAGTATGATCTTCCCCAGCGAGACCAATCCCAGGGCGAGCGTGGCCCAGCCCACGACAGTTCTGAGATGCTTTCCCTTGAACTTCTTGACCGTGTAGGCGGCCAAAGGAACCGACAGTAGGGCCCCCAGGACCAGGGAAGGGGCCAGATCCCACTCGATCGTGTGGTTGGTGAACAGGAAGTAGGCGATGACCCCCACCAGGCATGTCAATCCCTCGGCCAGTGAGGTGATGCCGATGGCGTTTTTCATATTGACACCGGAGAGGATCTGGCCGCTCGTCACGACAGGACCATACCCCCCTCCGCTGATGCCCTTGATGAAGGAAGCCAGGAGCCCCAATGAAACGATCTTTTTCCAGGAAAAGAGAAACTTCCGGTTCAGAGTGACCAGGATGATCACCCCCATCGTCAGTACCAGCAGGCTGATGTACAGCTTCACATACAATATCGGCAGGTTCAGGGCGATTACGATCGCCGCCAGGGTGCCCACGACGCTGCAGCCGGCCATGATCAGGGCGATCTTCGTGTCGGTTGATTTGAGCTTGAAGTTGGAATTCTTGAATCTGTGGTGAAGAAAGGCCGCTGTCAGCCCCGTGACCAGCTCCGAAAGCAACACGGCGGGAACGACCTGAAGCGGACGGTAACCCATGATAAGCAGGAGGGGAGTGAGGGTCGTTCCGTATCCCATTCCCAGAGACGAGTCGATGTATTCACAGATGAATGCGAACAGTAAGATGAGAAGCGAAATTTGAAAGATGTCCATGTGTCCACCTGTTTCAATCCAGATAGCCCAGTCTCTTCAGCTGACCTCGGATGGTTTCCCTGTCTTCGGGTCTTATATCTTGATTGACAGGGAAAATACTCAGAGGATGCCGTATCCTACCCCATCCGACCCTGTTCCAGAGCCTTTCGTGGACGTAGTACAGCAGCATCCGGATGCTGTGAAAAAGCAGGGTGATCAGGGACATCTCTTTCCAATCATGCGTAATTACCCAGGAGATGGCTCCTAAGATGGCGATTCCCAGAAGTCTCCAGACCAGGGACTTGACCCAGGCGCGGGCCGGTGTCTCAAAATCCATTTTCTTTCCTTTCTCTGTTGGTTTTTTTGAACTTTTCAAGGGGCTGCAGACTCCCCAGCTGGCATAATCCTGGATCAGGAATCGACAAACAAAGCCTGCCGGGACCTTAATCCAATGTTTTGGGTGCGGTTTCCCAGGTTGTATTATCATCACACTCCAAATGTAGTACAATTAGAGTATGATGTCAACAGCAAATTTGAGTTTTTTAAGAAATTATGCACGCAGGGTGAACCCCTGGCAGGTGGATTCAAGCGGGAGAGGGCTTAAAAATATCCCAGATTCTCGAGCCGTTTGCGGATGGCATCGACCTCTTGGGAGGACAGGTCCTTTTTGCTCGTCCCGGTGACCGACAGGAGGTCTCGGAGGATGTAGACCACAAATTCGTTCACACTGCTGAAGCCGCTTCCCTCGATCACGATTTTTATTTTCTCATACAAGGGGCGGGGGATTTTCAGTGTTACTCGATCCGTTCCCATGGGTTTCATTTTAAGCACGATCCTCAAGGATGTCAAATATTCATCCAATTCCCCTGCAGTCTTGACAAACCGGTTCGAGACGCTCATGTTTAATATCCGGTGCCATGAAGCCTATCCGCAGATCTTTTAAAGAGTTTCGCCTTTTAACGCACCAGATCATGCAGCTGGCCATGCGGGGCCCTCTGCGGACCGAGTTTCTGAATGAAGTCTCGAGGATCCTGATGGAATTCTCGGGCTGTGATTCGGTCGAAATGTGGTTGAAGGAGCGCGGCCGGTACTACCGCGGGGAAGTGAACCGCTCGAAGAAGCCGCGGTTCCGCTTTGAGATGATGCCGACCGAGGAAGAAGAGGGCCGGATATTACCCAGAGTGGAAGACAAAGATCTCCTGGGACGGCTGTGCCGGGATATCATGTTGAGGCGGACGGATGCTTTCCTCCCTTTCCTGACGCCGGCAGGCGGCTTCCTGACGGGCGATATCTCCTCCACCTTGCAGCAGGTGTTCGACAATGAGGTCAAGACCGAGGATTCCGGCCGGTTCCTGCAGGCCGGGCAGTTCAGCTCATTGGCTGTCATCCCGATTTCCATGGAAGCGGAAAACATCGGACTGCTGCAGCTAAAAAGTAAAACCTCTGATTTTCTGTCCCGAAACGATGTGGAATTCTATGAAAGCCTGATACAAACGCTGGTTTCGGCCCTGATTCACCGACGGACCCAAGTCGAACTTCGGGAGCGGATAAAGGAACTCACCTGCATGTATGGGATCGCCAAGCTGGTTGAAGGCAGCGGTCTCACCTTGAGCGAGATCGTCCAGGGGATTGTCGAGCTTCTGCCTCCGGCATGGGTGTATCCCGACGTGGCCTCCGCCCGGATCATCCTGGACGGAAACTCCTTCGTCACGGATCGGTTCCGGGAGAGTGATTACCGGCAGGTCGCTGATCTTATGGTCGAGGGTGAAAAGCGAGGGACCGTCGAAGTCAACTATTCGGAAGATAAACCCGAGCTGGATGAAGGCCCTTTCCTTCTGGAGGAGCGCAGGCTGATCGACACCATCGCCAGGGAGGTCGCGCTCATTGTGGAGCGGAAGCATACGGAGGGAGAAAAGGCCAGGCTGCAGGAACAGCTGCGGCATGCCGATCGCCTGGCCACCATCGGTCAGCTGTCGGCCGGTGTCGCACATGAGCTGAATGAGCCGATCGGGAGCATCCTCGGCTTTGCCCAGCTCATCGAGAAAAATCCCCGGCTGCCGGAGCAGGTCGAACAGGATGCCGTCAAGATAAAGAAGGCGTCCCTGCATGCCAGGGAAGTGATAAAGAAGCTGATGCTGTTTGCCCGCCAGACCCCCCCCCAGAAAATCCGTGTGGACTTGAATCAAATCGTCGACGAGGGCCTCTATTTTCTTGAATCGAGATGTGCCAAAGAAGGGATACGGGTGGAGCGGAAGCTGGCCGGATCTTTGCCGAAGATCCATGCGGACCCGGCGCAGATGACCCAGGTCCTGGTGAATGTCGTCGTCAATGCCATTCAGGCCATGCCGGGGGGAGGGAAACTGACGATTCAGACCAGGGCTTCGAAGAAAACCGTGTCCCTCGCGATAAAGGACACCGGCGCCGGTATGGATGAGAAAATCAAGAAACAGGTCTTTCTTCCCTTTTTTACGACCAAGGACATCGGCCATGGCACCGGCTTAGGCCTGGCTGTGGTGCACGGGATCGTCACTTCTCACAGAGGCTCCATTGACGTGAGAAGTGCATTGGGGAAGGGAACGACATTCGAGGTGAGCCTGCCGATTGCTGAGGCGAGGGGCGGCAAGGAGTGACGGAAATGAGCGAATCTGCCAAAAAGACACACATCCTGGTGGTGGACGACTCCCCTGATACGCTGGAGCTGCTGCAGCGGAACCTGGAAGCAAAAGGCTATCGAGTGACCACGTCATCCGGAGCTGTCGAGGCCATCAAGATCCTGGAGGCCGCTCCCACAGACCTGGTGATCACCGACCTGAAAATGCCCGAGGTGGACGGCCTGAGCCTGTTGCGACACATCCGGGAGAATCATAAAGATGTCGAGGTGATGATGATCACCGGATATCCCTCCATCGACGGTGCCGTGGAAGCCGTTAAATCCGGAGCGGAAGAATACCTCGCCAAGCCGTTTACAGAACAGGAACTGTCTGCGGCTGTGGAGCGCACCCTGGAAAAGGCGCGTGCCCGCAGGACGGTTGTACAACAGCCGCCCAAGCCTTTCTTGATCAGCCATGACATTATCGGGAAATCCAAAGCCATGATGAAGGTCTTCACCGCCGTGAAAAAGTCCGCGGCCAGCTCTGCCACAGTTCTCATTACCGGGGAGAGCGGGACGGGGAAGGAGCTGGTTGCCCGGGCCGTCCATTACAACAGCCGGCGCAGCTCCACTCCTTTTGTCCCTATAAACTGCGGCGGTATCCCTGAGTCTCTGCTCGAGAGTGAGCTTTTCGGGTATGTCAAAGGGGCGTTCACCGGGGCCCAAGATACCAGAGCCGGCTTCTTCCTGACGGCCGAGGGGGGCTCCATCTTTCTGGATGAGATCAGTGAGACAAGCCTGCCCATGCAGGTCAAGCTTCTCCGCGTCCTCCAGAACAAGGAAGTCTTCATGGTGGGCGCCCGACAGCCCATCACGGTGGATGCGCGGATCATCGCGGCGACCAACAAGGATCTGCCCGAACTCATCCTTAAGGGTGAATTCCGGGAAGATCTGTATTACCGGTTGAATGTTATCGCCATCGCGATCCCTCCGCTGCGGGAACGAGAGGAGGACGTTTTGTTGCTGATCCATCATTTCGCCAATAAGTATGCCCGGGAATTCGAGAAACCGGTCCCTCAGTTTTCCGACTCTGCTCTTCAGGCCCTGCGAGGCTATTATTGGCCGGGAAATGTCAGAGAGCTGGAAAATATTATCCAGAGGCTTGTGATCATGTCGGAAGGCGTCCACATAGATGCCCCGGACCTTCCTGCTCTCATGCGGTATTCCGCACTGAAGGGAGTGGGCCCGCACAGGTCATTGGCAGAGGTAGAAAACGAGCACATCCTGAGCGTTCTGGCGAGCGTGGACAACAACAAGACCAAGGCGGCGGAGATACTGGGAATAAACCGCAAGACCCTGCGTGAGAAACTGAAGAGGGCGAGGATGCCCTCTTCAGCCTGATCGCCCCTTCGGAAAGATTTGCCCCGCCGGTACAAAACGCCCCGCAATTAAGGCGCTCTGATTTCACTTTCGAAGAGTGACCGTATGCCCCAAGAATAATTCTCTTGTCATTATAATTCCAATAAAATCAGTAAGTTAATGTGGTTTTGCACCGGAGCCTGTGGCCCCTTGACCATCGAAAGAGGCTCCGTTTATAAACATGGCACTGATATTGCAATTGAAATGGTCTGAAATTAGAGAAAGGAGGATTTAATGACACACTCAGATCAAAAGTCAAACAATCGGGTCTCTGTGGAGCCGGTTGACAGACGCAAAGACTGGAAGCTCTTATACCACCAGCAGGGAAGGCCCGGGCTCGAAGAGGGCAGCAGGTTCAAGGGTCTGTGCCGGTACTGTGAGCTGCATGACATGTGCCCCCTCCCCAAGCCCGAAGGCGGGATCTGGCGCTGCACCTACTACAGGGCCCTCCGGAAAAAGTCCAATGTGTACGACAACGTCTTGAAACAGATCGAAAGAGCCAAAGAGGTTGTTCCCTTCGATGACGACATCTGCAAGATCCTGACCGAGACCATGAATGAGATCGTCGTTCATTTTCCGGTAAAAATGAAGGATGGGAAAGTAAAAGTCTTTACGGGCTACCGCGTGCAGCACAACAACGCTCTGGGGCCGTTCAAGGGAGGCCTGCGCTTTCATCCCGGGGTCGATATCGAGGAGATCAAAGCCCTGGCCACCATGATGACCTGGAAAACCGCGCTGACGAACATCCCCTTCGGCGGAGCCAAAGGAGGCATCCAGTTGGATCCGGCCGAATACAGTATCGAGGAGATGGAGCGGATCGCCCGCCGCTTTACCTATGCTTTGGGGGATAATATCGGCCCGGACTATGATATTCCCGCTCCGGATGTGAATACCAATGCCCAGATCATGGCCTGGATTCAAGACACGTATATGACCACTGTCGCACCCAATGAGAGAAACAGA
>JAUXEH010000437.1 GCA_030620655.1 Candidatus Aminicenantota bacterium
CACGGCTACCTGATCGGAGAACTGCTGGCCGGATACAGCCGGGAGCACAGCCGCTATGGCATAAGCTTCGGGAACAGGACCCGGTTCCTCGCCGAGGTGTTCTTTCGCATCCACGCCGAGCTGCCCCGGCTCATGCTGACCTCCCGGCTGAGCGCGTTCGACGGGATCCCGTTTCCCTACGGCTTCGGCTTTGCCAAGGACTCTTCCCTCGACATCGACCTGACCGAGATGCGGGCCCTGCTCCGGAAGCTGCCTCTTCTGGGCGGGAGTTTCTTCAGCCTGACCGCGGGAAATCCCTATGTCAAACCCCACTTGACGAGGCCCTTCGACCGGCCGCTCTCCGGAGCCCAACCGCCCGATGAACATCCGCTGGAGAGTGTGAAGCGCCTGCTGTCCATCACCGCCGGTGTGCAGCGAAATTTTCCCAATGTCCCCGTGGTCGGGACCGGATATTCCTGGCTGCGGCAGTTTTTCCCCTTCGTGGCGGCGGGCGTGCTGAAGCGGAATGAGGCCGCCCTGATCGGTCTGGGGCGCAGCGCCTTCGCCTATCCTGAGGCTCCGCGTGACCTCATGGACTCAGGGGGCCTGGATCCCAAGAAGGTCTGTATCGCCTGTTCCAAATGCAGCGAGCTCCTCCGCGGCGGCAGGTTTGCCGGCTGTGTGGTGAGGGATGCCAAGGCCTATGCCCGGGAGTACCGCCAGCTTGGGGCCAGAGCGGGAAAAGAGTGACGACCATGAGACAAAACACGATCGAGATAGACGGGCAGCGGATGAGCTGCCACTCGGTGAACACACTCGTGATCGGGAGCGGCGTAGCTGCGCTCAACGCGGCGGTGCAGCTCTTCGACCAGGGGCAGGCCGATGTGGCCATCGCCACCGACCGCTGGGGCGGGGGCACCTCCAACAACACCGGATCGGACAAGCAGACCTACTACAAGCTGTCCCTGGCGGGGGAAATCCCGGATTCGGTGGCTGAGATGGCCCGTGATCTGTTTCGGGGCGGCAGCATGCACGGAGACATCGCCCTGTGTGAGGCGCAGAACTCGGCCCGGGCATTTTATCATCTGGTCTCCCTGGGAGTGCCCTTTCCCCATGACCGGTTCGGGGCCTACGTGGGCTACAAGACCGACCACGACCCCCGCCAGAGGGCGACCTCGGCCGGGCCGCTCACCTCGCAGCTCATGTTCAAGTCCCTGGCCCGGGCGGTCCGGGACCGCGGCATCCCCGTGTTCGACCGCCATGAGGTCGTCTCCCTCCTGACCCGGGAAGCGGGCGGCGGTCGCGAAGTCATCGGGGCCCTGGCCCTGGACAGGCGTGGAGATAAGCAGGAAGACCCCGGGTTCGTGGCCTTCAACGCCCGCAACCTGATCCTGGGGACGGGCGGGCCCGCCGGCATGTACGCCACGTCTGTGTATCCGGAGAGCCAGCTCGGGTCCACCGGGATGGCCTTGGCCGCGGGAGCCGCGGGGCACAACCTCACGGAATCACAGTATGGCCTGGCCTCAATCAAATTCCGCTGGAACCTCTCCGGGACCTATCAGCAGGTCATCCCCCGCTACGTGTCCACAGACCCGGAAGGCGGGGACGAGCAGGAATTCCTGAACCGTTATTTCCCGGATATGAGGACCCTGGCCACGGCCATCTTCCTCAAGGGCTACCAGTGGCCCTTCGATCCCCGCAAGGTCCGGGACTTCGGTTCTTCGCTGATCGACATCCTGGTCTTCCGGGAGACCGCGAAGGAGGGCCGCAGGGTGTTCCTGGATTTCACCCGGAACCCTTCAGGCGCCGGTGTTCTGGACGATTTCTCCCTGGACAAGCTTGGCCCCGAGGCCCTCGCCTACCTGGAACGATCGGGGGCCCTGTTTGAAACACCCATCGAGCGGCTGCGGAAGATGAACCTGCCAGCCATCGACCTCTACCGGGACAACGGGATCGACATCGCATCCGAGTCCCTGGAGATCGCCGTATGCGCCCAGCACAACAATGGCGGGCTCAAGGGGAATATCTGGTGGGAGTCCAACCTCCGCCATCTCTTCCCGGTGGGGGAGGTCAACGGCACACACGGGATTTACCGGCCCGGGGGATCG
>JAUXEH010000413.1 GCA_030620655.1 Candidatus Aminicenantota bacterium
ATGGCCTCCAGCAGGTGCCCCAGTTCTCCCGGCTTCTGCCGCAGGCGGCACCGGAAAGTCCGCATCATTTTGTTTTCGAACCACATGTATATTCCCCTTTAAAAAAAATGCAGCCGGGAGCCGGCTGCATTCTATTGAACACGCCTACCCGATTCAATCCAACAGGCTCTCTAACTGGGTCACCAGCTGGTCTTTGGGCTTGAACCCGACCACCCGGTCTTTTTCCTGGCCGCTCTGGAAGATGAGCATGGAAGGGATCGCCATGATCCCGTACTTGGAGGCGGTCTGCTGGTTGTCATCCGTGTTCAGCTTGACGAATTTGAGTTTGCCGTTCATCTGTTCGGCGATCTCTTCCAGAACCGGAGCAACCATCCGGCAGGGGCCGCACCAGGGGGCCCAAAAATCGACCACAACGGGCACGTCCGCTTCCAGGACCTCTGTCTGGAAATTGCTGTCTGTGACTTCCTGTATAAGACTCATCGATACACTCCTCAAATTGAATATTACCTTTTCATTATATAAGATATTCATTATATGTCAAGCGCTTTATCTTCTTTTATCAAGGGCGCGGTACTGAATAGCCTCGGAAACATGCACGGCCCCCAGCTCCTCGGCCCCGTCCAGGTCGGCGATGGTCCGGGCCACCTTGAGGACGCGGTGAAACGCCCGGGCGCTGAATCCCAGCTTGTCCACAGCGGCCTGCAGCAGCTCCCGCGTCTCTCCGGTCACCGGGCAGAACCGTTTGACCTCCCGGTTGCGCATCTGGGCGTTGCATAGGAGGCCGGACTCCCGCAGCCTCGCGACCTGCCTCTGGCGGGCCGCAACCACACGGCTCCGGATCTCCCTGGAACCCTCGGTTTCTTTTTGCCCCAGGATGTCTTTGAATTCCACGCGGGGGACCTCGACCTGGATGTCAATGCGGTCCAGGAGAGGCCGGGAGAGTTTTGCATAATACCGGAACCTCTGCTGATCGGTGCACTCGATCGGGGAGGCGGACAGCCCGGAATAAGCATCCTCACAGGGATTCATGGCTGCCACCAGCATAAACAGCGAGGGATACGTCACGGACATGGAGATCCGGGAGATGCTGACCGTGCCATCCTCCAGGGGCTGGCGCAGCCCCTCCAGAGCCTCTTTGCGAAATTCGGAGAGCTCGTCCAGGAACAGCACTCCTCTATGGGCGAGGCTCACCTCTCCCGGTCTGGGAACCAACCCTCCCCCCACCATGCCGGCCGGGGAGATAGTATGATGCGGGCTGCGGAACGGACGCTCCCCGATCGCGCCCCTGCCCTTAACCAAGCCGGACGCGCTGTAGATGCGCATAACCTCCAGGATCTCTTCGAAGCTCATGGGGGGAAGGATGGAAGGCAGCCGCCGGGCCAACATGGTCTTGCCGGCGCCGGGCGGACCGATCATCAGGGCATTGTGTCCGCCGGCGGCGGCTACCTCCAGCGCCCGCTTGGCGTGATGCTGGCCCTGGATCTCGGCGTAATCCACCTCCCAGTCCTGGGGGGGATACAGCTCGGCCTCCGGAAAACCTGCGGGGGATACCGACTCCGGCGCCTCGAGCAGCCGTATCACCTCTCCCAGGTCGTTCAAGGCGAAGATCTGGATCCCCTGCACCAGGGCGGCTTCCCGTGCGTTTTCTTGGGGGAGCACGATCCCCTCGAAGCCCCTCTGCCGGGCCAGAACCGTGGCAGCCAGCAGCCCCTTCCCCGGCTTCAGCCGTCCGTCCAGAGCCAGCTCCCCTGTGAAGAGATAATCCTGCAGCCGTTCCTGCGGAAAGGCCTCCAGATGGGCCAGGATCCCCAGGGCGATGGGCAGATCATAGGCCGATCCCTCTTTTCTCCGGTCCGCGGGAGCCAGGTTGACGATGATCCTGAGACGGGCGGGGCTGTACCCGCAGTTCTTCAGCGCCGCCCTGACCCGTTCTTTGCTCTCACGCACGGCCGTATCCGGCAGCCCTACAATGATGAAGTGAGGGATCCCGTAGTTGATATCCACCTCCACCTCGACCATGTAGGCATCGATCCCGGCCAGGGAGGCGCTCCCGATCTTGTACAGCATGGTCTCTCCAAATCAAGGAGACGCACGGCTCCCCGCTTTTTTTTCACGGTCAGGGGAAATGGAGGGTTGGAAGCGGCCCTAGGACTTACCGCCGAATTCCCGGGCCAGCTTTTCGACTTCCTTCTCGATGTCGATCTGGCTGCTGAACTTGATCTTTGTCAGCCGGACCGGCGCGTCCTTCTCTTCTGTCTCGAACTCGAGATCATCCTTGGCCCTGGCAGGCTCTTCCCGGGTTTCCGGGGCGGCCGGGCCTGGTTCTTCCGGTGCCATCTGCAGCTCAGGCTGCCTCTCTGCCGAAGCCTCCTGCGCGGGGGGTTCCGCCTCTCCCAACGCTTCCTGTTTCTCAGGAACCGGTGCCTCCGGCACTTCGGTTTTCACGGGCTCCGGGGCCTCCTGATTCACGGGCGCCGGCTCGGCAGGCGGCGCCGCGGC